>NZ_JBITWC010000028.1:0-65024 GCF_044543515.1 Vreelandella lionensis
GATTTTTTCTTCATTGATGTCGTCGATCTTGCCATGGTCCACCTCACTGCAGTGTATTACATTCTTGAGATGTCCATCGTTACTGGGCAAGATCAGACAACTTCGCCGCTGATGCTGTCGAAGGCTCTGCCACCCAAGTGGGCCATGGTGATAATGGTGGTGTTGTCCAGCAGCCAGTCGCGGAGCTTTTCGTAGCTGGAAAGAAACATCCACGACTGCATATTGATCTGGGCGTTGTAGCCCTGCGGTGCCAGTAAGCTGAAGGCGTGCTCCATAAAAATCGCGAACAGATCCGACTTGCTGTTGGGGTAGGCGCTTTTGGCGTAGTCCTTCAGTGCCTTATTCATCCCCTTACTGCCCATATACGGCGGATTGGCCACTACTGCTTCATAGCGCTTCGCCAGTACCCAAGCCTGCTGCACGATAGGCACCAACCGCTGAGCAGCGGCCTTTTGCATCATATCGCCGCTGTTGGTGAGTTCGCTTAGTTCTTCCAACAGTGCTTTCAGCGGCACTTCCCATTCATTGGGCACTTCAATCAGCGAGCCGAAGGTTTTGGTATCTTGAAAGCGCTCAATCAAGTCGGCCATCAGTTTGTAAGTGGTGTCGTTGCTGGAAAGATCTTGCTGTTCGCTATCAAACAGGCTTTGGGATTGGCCCTGGTGCCAGTCTCCGGTCAGGTTCAGGTCGCGCCATAGGGTATTGGCATCCAGGTGCTGGCTGCTTTGCATCGCCAGCACGTTTAGGCGCACGTTGCGGGTGAGAATGCGGCGGTCGTCTTCACGGGCCTTCATCAACAGCGCAAAACCGGCGAGCTGGGCGGCGCGGTCGTCGATATCTAGGCCGAACAGGTTGTTTTCCAGAATCAGCTTAGGGATATCGCGGGTGCGGTAGCCACGCTCCTCGTAGATCGCCTTCAGCACGTTGTAGGCCTCGACCAGGATATGGCCGGAGCCACAGGCAGGGTCGAGTACCTTGATGGTCTCGGGGTCAATGCTGGCCGGAGTGATGGCGTCCAGCTGGGCCTGTACTTCTGGCTCCTGCTCGGCGGGCTCGATGTAGTAGGGCATCTGGCCTTTGAGTGGCGAGCCTGGGTAGGTTTGCAGCCACTGGCGGCCTACCGAGTTCTGCACCAGGTATTGCACGATCCAGTTGGGGGTGAACAGCTGAGTGGCGGCGGGGATGTCTTCGCTTTTCACCACCTTACCGATCACCTGGTCTTTTTTCTCGCTGATGTAGAACTGGTAGAGCCAGCCGATCACTTCTACATCCTGCCAATCCTCTTCGGGAATCGCCTCGACCAGCTCGCGAATCAGCGAATCGGTTTTGGTCAGGTTGTTGGGCAGCAGCAGTTCGCTAGCGTCGTCCAGCGGTTCGAACAGGAACGGCATGGCCTCATGCAGGGCATGGCACTGGGCCAGCAGCAGCTCGCGGTAGAGGGTTTCATCCTGGGTGCCGTCGAGCTTAAGTTCGCGCACGCGGGCGGTGTCTAGCCCTGGCAGGTCTACCTCTAAGCATTCCTCCAGAATCTGGAACTGCCCGGCTTCGCCCCCTGCCCCACTCAGCACGCGGCGACCGTGGTCTAGGTAGCCGTGAATCTCCATATAGCGAATGGCGCACAGACGGTTGAACCAGCTGTAGGCGGCCTGCTCTATCGCTTGGGTAAACCCATCGCGCTGCACCCACACGGCCAGCGCTTCCCGTGCGCGCTTTAGGTGGGCGGGCACGGTGTGGGTTTGGCCATCCTGGGCGGTCATCACCAACACATCGCCCTTTAGCTCCAGGGGGGCAATCACAGCGCCACCTTTGCCATCCGGGCTAATGCCCACCCGGGCCGCCTGGCGCGTCATGGTGTCGATAAAGCGGGCGCGGGCCTTGGGGGCGTATTTTTTGATGTTGGCGGTGTTCATGTTAGATCCTTGAAAGTGTCTTGCAAAAAGCGCTGGCCTTTAGGCGTTAAACGGTATTGTTGAAGGCGGCTATTGGGCTTTTCGGGCAGCGTCATTTCGATTAATTCATCCTGAAGCGCAGGCGTTAGGTAGTGTTGGCGAAAATGAGCACGATGCTTGAGCTGCAAGTGTTGACGTAGCTCGCCTGATGATAGCGGGCCATCGCTTAATATTTTCAGCAGCGGGCGCAGTGGTTCTATATTCTCAGACTGGGTCACTGACTGGGTCACTGACTGGGTCACTGATATTGGATTTTCGATAGGAACCGGCGCTGCCAGCCGGATACTCAACCGCACGCGGTTGGCAATTTCTTCAATATGCGGCTCTGGCAGCCCCTGGGCGGCGGCCTCGGCAAAAATACGCTTTACGCCACTGCCCCACTGCTCAATCAGGCCAAGCTCACGAAATACGCGGGCAATCACTGGGTTGCGAATCATCGAAACGCCGCGTTTCATGTCTTCTATCGTCATGCCGGGCATCAATAGCCCAGGGCTTTCAATCTCGATACGGTCGTCATAAAACGCAATGCGTATGGGGCTGCCGCGTTGGGAGTAGTCGCTGTGTACCAAGGCGTTAATAATCGCTTCACGCAGGATGGTCAGCGGGATACTCCACACATCGCGGCGACGCATGGCGCCAAACTCTGCCTGCTTGAAAGCATGTTTTTTGAGAAACAGCTCGATGTCATCAACCGCTTGGGGTAACGGCGCGTGAATATCTGTCTGGTCGAAAATCTCGACCTTATCGTTACCGCGAAAACGCCCGCACTGAATCCAGGCATCTTCAAAGTGCCATTGGCGCTCACGGCCAAACAGCAAAATTCCGCCCACGCTGGGTACTAGGCGACCTTGATACGAGACGAGTAGCCGTAATGTTCTTAACTTGATGTCATCAAGCAGTTGTTCGCTGTTGAAGGCATGCTGCATGGCAGTGTGGTCAAGGTCGTCACGGCTCAGCTCAGGCATGGGCTGAACGTCAAAGGTGGTGCCGCTTGCCTGGCGCTGCATTTCTTGAATGAGGGCCAGCCCGGCCTGCCGATTGCTGGAACCAAGTCGCACCAGCACACCGTTTTCTTCGCCAAGCGCTTTGAAAAAGTGTGGGCGTGCGCTACTCAAAAACACCTCAATACACACCAGGGTATGCTCGCCCACGCTCACCAGTTCAATATTGGGTAATAGCCGAGGGTGAATGGCATCCGCGATCATGCTGGTCAGGCGCTCTTCCATATCCAGCGGATCATCCACGCCTAGCACGGTGCCATCATCGTCAACACCAATGATCAACTGGCCACCGGCCGTATTGGCAAAGGCGACCAGGGTTTTCATCAGCGGCTTGGGCGATGATAGGTCGCGCTTGAACTCAAGCTGCTTGCCTTCTGGCTCGCTTAGGCGCTGTTCAATGGTCGCGGTGGTCATAGGTGCCTCGTTGACTTTTCATGTTTCTTTCCGCTTCGCTGTCCCGCGTCCTAGGACACGGGACGGCAGTGAGCAATGCGCTCTGGCTGGCAAAAAATCATTCATCCATTCCCTCTTGCCGCTGAAGCAAATCTTGCTCAATTTCCTCTACGGTGGGCAGCGAGCCTTTGAGGTTGTCTGGCAAGGTCCCGACCAAGTTGTATTCACTGACGCCCATGGGCTTATTTAGGTCGCGTAGAGCGAACTCAACTTCGATGTTATTTTTATCCCGGCACAGCAGCAAACCAATGGTGGGTTGGTCATCGTCGCGTTTGAGCAGGCTGTCCACCGCCGACAGGTAAAAGTTTAACTTGCCCGCGTATTCCGGGATAAAACGCCGGTTCTTGAGTTCGATGACCACGTAGCACTTGAGAGTGACGTGATAGAACAGCAGGTCGAGATAGTAGCCGTTGCCAGCCACTTCGAGGGGGTACTGGCGACCGATAAACGCAAAGCCCTTGCCCAATTCCAGTAGAAACTGGGTGATATGCTGGGTGAGCTGACGCTCGACGTCACGCTCGTTATAAGGCGCGGTCAGGGACATAAAGTCGAAGGTATAGGGGTCTTTTAGCGTTTGCTGAGCGAGATCCGACTGGGGAGCCGGCAACGTGCGAGAAAAGTTGCTCACCGCGTTGCCGGTACGCTCATGCAGCCGCGACTTGAGGTGCAGGGCTAGCACGTCACGGCTCCAGCCATGTTCCAGGGTTTGGGTGAGGTAGAAGTCGGCTTCGTTTAGGTCAGCGCATTTGCTGAAAATCAGGATGTTATGCCCCCAGGGCGTTTGGGCCAGTAAGCCAGCGCGATCGGCATCTATACCGGCCCAGGGCGTGTCGGCTAATTTGGCAACAGCCTGTTGCCAAATTGCAGGGTCACAGTAAAAACGGAAGAAAGCTCGGCAGTAGCGCAGGTTTTTGGGAGAAAACCCACCGACCTCTGGAAACGCGTGACGTAGGTCGTTGCTGAAAGCGTTAATAAAGCCACTGCCCCACTGTGCCTGGGTTTCCCGTTCGACAATCTGAGCACCCAGCTCGTAGTAGAGTGCGATCAGTTCGCTGTTAGCCGCTAGTGCTGCCCGCATGCGAGCAGACTGCACACGCTGCTTAATGCTGCTCAGCCAAGCCTGATAGTCGGCGCGGGTAGAAAGGCGATGAGTCATACGGCACTCCTTTTGGTAACGCTGCTTTTTTGCCAACCAGCCTATCCAGTTGCTACCGCACCTGTACCCGTTTGCCTGCTGAAAGTGACCCTTCCAGCTCTTTTCTCAGCTCGTCCATAAATGCATCGACTTCCGCTTGGCTTTCCAGGTACACCCCGCTATGCACGCGGCTGAGTACGTCGCTTACACGCACTCTTGCCACGGGTTTGGGGGCATTTACCGCCGCCGGTGCTGTTTCGGTGTGCGGATCGTACGTTTTATCCCTGGGTGCCGTGTGTCCTGCGGGCGGTTGGCTGCCTGGGGTAGCCGCTGGCGCGTTGGCGCCGCCTCCAGCAGGCGTAGGCGCGGGCGTCTGCCGCTTGGCCGCCTCAGCCTGGGCGTTGTGAAGCGCATCCAGGCTGGCTTCTTCTAATTCAACGGCGGTTTCGGTTTGCAGCTGGTAGATTTGCGCGACGCTGACCGATTGATTGACCGAGGCTTTGAGCTGCTGTAGCGGGTGCAGCAAGCGGTTGCTAAGCTCGGCGGTGCCAATGCCGCTTTTGGCTATTTCAGCGCTCAGCTTGGCAATGCGCGTGTCGATACGGGCAATGGCGTGCTGGCGCTTTTCCTCTACCAGGCGGTTGTTCACCTCATCCAGCGTGCGTACCAAGCCATCCACCTGGTTCAGCATGGCGTAAGGTGCTTCGGCGCGGTAAATGCGCTCACACTCGGCCAGCGCTTGCTGGGCCTGAGTGTTTTTCTCAAGCTCTAGGCGGTTCACCGCAAACCGGTTGAGCGCTTGCTCCAGCTGTTGCCACGTGGTGAGCTGCTTAGTAAAGAAGTCGTTGAGATCGCGGTAGTCCTCTTCGACATCGAGCAGCGTGTCTTGCTGGCTGGCGACGGTTTTGAAGAAATCAAAGCTGTCGTCCAGGCGCAGCAGGCGCTCCACTTCGCGCAGTGAGTTGTCAATGGCGTTGCGACCGGGGAAGTTGCCCACGTCGGTTTTGCTTTTATACGCTTCTAGCTCCCGCCGCCAGTGGGATAAGCGGTCTACGTAATAGGTAAACAGCTCTTTTTCACTGGTGGGGCCTAGCTGGCCAAACAGCTCTTTGGTGAGGTTACGGGCTTTGTTGAGCACCGCATCTTCGGTTTGGCGTTTTTTCTGGAGGCGGACTTCACTGCGGCGGCGGGCGTTGTTGAGTAGCTCAAAGGCTTCTTTACCGCTGAGCGCGGGGCCAGCGGTGTGGAAGGTTAAGCGCCCTGCGGCATGCAGGCGGCCTAGTATCAGTAGCGTTTCACCTTCCGGCCAGCCAAAAGGCCGGTTGCTAAAGCGCTCAATCAGCGGGGTCAGTGGCACCGGCTCGCCACCGTGCAGGGTGATGTACTGCTCCACCTCTTTCACGGCCTGGGGGTTGCCCTCCTCGCCGTCTAAGTTCAGATTCTGGATGCCCAGGTCATCGGCGGTTAATACGGCCTGCAGCTCGCGCATCGGCTCGGGGCTAAGCGCCGTGAGCTGGCTCAGCTTGTTGTAGGTGTTTTCCAGCAGGTAGCGGCAGGCCTCATCCAAACGGGTGTTGAGCTGGCCGCGGTTGAGATCAAGCTTTTGGCCGAGTGCGTACACGTCCGCCTCCAGCAGCATCTCTTCTAAGCGCACCCGCAGGCGTTTTTTGCGCTCCTGGTTTTCACGGCCACGGTCGGCCAGAATGCGCTCCACGCTGTGGTCGTTGGCCGATAGGTTCAGGCGGATAAACTTATCGGTTTTCAGCAGGGTGCGTAGTTCATCGGTAAAGCGCTTGTCGTCGGGCAGCTTAATCAGCACCTGCCCACCGTTATCGCCACTTTTGTGAATGCAGCCCGCTTCGCTTAGCTGCACGTACTCCACGTCGAGCGGTGAGACCACCTCCACCCTTAGCTGGCTCTGGTAGCGGCCATCCAGGGTGTGGCCATCCAGGTAGCGGCCAATGCTGTAGTCGGTTTTGTTGACCGGGTAGCGGTACTTGGCGCGATCGCGCAGCAGGTCTTTGAAGATCAGGCTGGAGAGCTCTTTGTTCTCGTCGCTGCTGGTGACTTCGGTAGCTTTGATCTTGCGGGTGATGTCGCGCTCTTCATTGGTGAGGAACTGGTACTCATCGCCGTTGCGGGTAATCAGGCTCTCTTTTTCCAGTCGTGCCAGGGTCGCTTCCAGCTGCTCACGAATGGCAATACGGTCATCGTCGATTTGGGTCAGCGAGAGTGTCACCAGGTTATCGACCGTACCCTTCACCAAGTCCACGTAGCGGATCATAAACAGCGTGCGTAGGGTTTCGACATCAAACGCCTCTAACACGGGGTTTTCGCTGGCCTGATCAATGGTGCGCTTCACCGCCGTATCAAGAAAGCCCTCTACCGCTGTGTAGAAACAGTGCATCGGTACCAGCGCACCAATCGCTTTCTCTTGAACGGCCTTGGCGGCCATGTGGAACGCATCGAGCATGGAGCGCTCGCCGTAGGCCAAGTGGGCGCCCGTTGCCCCTACCTTGCGGATCTCTTCAAAGACTTTTTGCACCAGTTGGAAGTGGTACGGCACAAAGGGGTAATTGGCGATAAAGCTCTCGACGCCTTCGATGTTTTTCAGCGTGGGGCCGGAGCGGTCAAAGGTCAGCTGGTTACGCAGAATGGAGCCTTTGGCCTCAAACACGCCTTCCAGCTCCGCGCGTGCCGGGTCGGTTTTCACCAGCAGGCGCTTGCGGATCACTTCGTCGGAGTTGGAGCTTGAGAGCGATAAGCGGGTTTTAAAGCGTCCGGCAATCTTGGAGAAATCGTTGGCCTTCGAGGCGGTCATTTCCCCTAGCACGGCGTCCATATCCGCTTGGGAGGTGACCACGATCCAGGCGCGGCCCCCGCAAATCGTGCCCAGGTTTTCGGTGAGCGTTTGTAGGGTCAGCATCAAACGCGTGTCGCTGCCAATGAACTGGCCCACTTCATCGACCATGAACACCATGCGCTGGGTAGCTGACTGCGACTCCAAAAACTCTTTCACCCAGTGGCAGAAGTTCTCTACCGAAACGCTGAAGTTGGTTTCAGATTCCTCAAACCATTTATGCGCCGCTTCAGGAGAGAGATCGAGCGCCGCCCCAATCGCCTGCTCGATATCATCCTGGTAAAACTGATAGCCGTCTCGCTCGTCTTCCCACACCACGCCACTGGCCTCGTGAAAGGCCTGTTTAAAGCGCTCATACACACCGCGCTTTTCTAGGTGGCGCTCCATATGGGCAATATGCGGGTAATCGGAGCTAAAGCCTTGGTGCTCGTTAAATACGCGTAGGAAGACGTTCAGGATGGGGTTGCCATCGTCGTTAGAACTGGCCTTGCTGTCGATATTAAACAGCACCACATGGGCCGGTTCACGGACAGCCTTGGCGATGTCTGCCCGGATAGAGCTGTCTACCAGCTTCTGCTCATCAAAAAAGTCGGCGGCCCGCTTGGCATTACCGTTGGCATCAAACGCTTCCTTATTTTCCAGCAGGTAAGAGAGCGTTTTCAAAAAGTGAGATTTACCCGACCCAAAGAAGCCACTGATCCAAACACCCACGCGGTTGGCGATAGAGGGGTCATCCAAAGGGGTGGTGTAGGATTCAAAAAAAGCGCGAAAGTGCTTTTCTAACTCGTTGGTGACGACATACTCATCCAGCTCTTGGTAGATGGTTTCCTGGTCACGCTGGTCGGCCTTGACCACGCCGTTGATTGACCGGCTAAGCGGTTTGAGGAAGAGCTCTTGAATGTGCATATCAGTCCTATAAATATGTAAACCCTGGGTGTTTCAAGCTGAGAGGTACCGCGCTATCAAAGACCACGACTCACCAAGCGAACGTAGTACACGGAATGACGTCATTCGGTGCGCTAGGGCACAAGCGCAAACGCACGATAGTAGTTATTGCTTTCTATCCGCTTAAACAACGACATCGTCTGCCCGTCGTAACGGCCTGGATAGAACAACACCAGCGGCTTATGACCGAGTGGCCCTTGTAGCGCATTTAACAAGCTGTGCGCTCGCACCATGGGCCATAGGCTGCCCACACCGGTGAGCAGTACGATATCGGGGTCATGCGACAAGGAGTGTCGGAGCAGATAGGGAGCAAACTTATCCATGTGCAGCGGCCCACGCAGCGCCTTGAGCAGTGCCGCATCGCCTTTGCTTTTTTGCATGGCAATGGCTTTGTCTAGGAAGCCGCGCTCGGTCAGGTAATCCTTTAGCACTTCCAGCAGATTGACCTGCGCTATTTTAATGTCGGGGTGCTGGCGTGCCATTAACGAGGGGAGGAAATTCAGGTAGGCACGCACCTGGAGTTCATGTTCAGGGGCGTAATCAAAAATCCAAAAGCCGATTTCGTTACCCAGCCCCTGGCCCGCTAAAAAATCGGGCCGAGTGATTTTTTCAGCCACTTGATTCAATCGTGCCCGAAGTTGATCATCCTCGCGACTGCTTATACCGCTGGGGGATGGGTAGTGATTGCTCTGTGACATGCGGATGCGTCCCTGTGTCTAGCATGTTTGATGCAAGGCATTGTTAATGCAAAAGGCTTATTTTTGTTAAGACTATGCCGCTTGCCACCTGCGTTGCAAGGTCTACTTAGTCGCGTTTTGACGTCAGCAATGAGAGTAGAGGGGATAAAATTACCGCAACCGGCGACAACAGGCACTCAAGCGGACGTGCTGGTAGGTTTCAAGCAAGCTTTTTACTTCTGGACGCAGCAGCAAGGGCTGTAACTTGCGCGAGCGACTGGACGCCAATACGCCGACTTCCGTCAACATATGATACACCACCTGCCCCATTTTACGTTTGGAGCTTTCCGCCCACCCTGCTATTGCTTCATCGCGGTGGGCACGCTCGGCTAAAAACTCATCCCATTGGTAGGCCTGAAGCGCCTCCGCCTGCGTTAAAAACGCATCGGCGACGACACTTTCAAGAAACTCCACCAATAGCAGGTTACGTGCCATGGCCGCACAGAAAGACACCTGCGTGGCGAGCTGGTCGTCGCCATCGCGCAGCGCTTGCCAAAACGGTGGCTCCAACTTCTCTAAGCGCTTGCGAATCGCTTGCCCTGCACGCTTGGCCGTCGCTGGTCGGTTCTTCTGCAAGCGGTTATCAACGATGATTGCTTGGTGCCACTGCTCTTCATCGGCATCAGACAGCAGCAAATCGGCAACGGCACGGCTTTCGCGCACCATCAACCCACCGCCAATCAGGTCAGAATTGTAGCTGAAAGAAGTCAAAAGGTGCTCATCAAGGTCAATTACGTTGGAGTTGCAGGCGATTTATCAGCAATGAGATCAGCTTTCACTAGGTGCTCTGCCCTTCCTAAGCTGTTCCAGTAAGCTTTGGCGTTCCGCAGGATCTAGCTTATCCAGCTCAAGGATCAGCTCTGCCACGGTATCGTCTTCGCAGAAAAAATAGGGAATGGGCACCTCTAGTGCCTCTGAAAGCCTCTTCAGCAACTGGTAATTGGGCGCATGCTGCCCCTTTTCATACTGCGTCATACGCGCACTCGCCAAATTCGGCTCCATGCCGAGGTATTCACCCAACTGCCTTTGTGTCATACCCGCTGCTTGCCTGGCGGCTTTCAAGCGATCTGGAAGCGGACTGTCCATGAAAACACCATCGCTACTTGGAAAGCCGCTAGGCTAGCGCAAGATGACACAAAAATATGCTAAGAAATTCTTAGCAAAAATGCAATGGTGTTGTTTTGGAAGCGCCCTTATTGTTATTTACCGAAATGAGATATCTGAATAATTGCTTAATTCTTTGAAAATAATTCACGGGTTGAGATTTTACGAGTGAACTGTGTCGCAATAAATGTTTCAGATTCCACCGTTGAATAACGGTTATATGAAGAGTATTTCGAAACTTCACTAATCGGAACATCTTCTAACTCAAGCTCAAAAGGGTTATCCGATCCTAAAAAAAATTTATCGCATGCCTCTAAAAAGTGTTGCTTACGAACAGTGCTCTCATTTTTTGACAATGCCACACAAAGCGCGGCCTCTAATACTCTTTTCACTTGCCTTGTCTCGCCTCGTGTAACAGAAAACAAAGGAAACAAGATTTCATCAACATGAATACTAGGGGCTTTTTCAAAACCCATTTTGCACGCTAAGCCCTTAATAAAACGAGTAAACTCAATTCTATCTTCTAAATTTAAGAACTTAAAATAAGGCAATTCTATTGTGCACATCAAGCGTGAAGCCCACTGAGGCTCATTTGATATTTCAGCAGCCCAAGGCATACCGACAAGGACTATAGGAATACCTGCTTTTTCGTTTACCAACTTCAAAATATTAGCTATTCTTTGTTTTTCTTCAACGGACTTGAACTCTATTAACTCCTGAAATTCGTTAATTATTATCATCTCAGATTTGCATTTTTTTAACATCTTAACTAACGCTTCAGCAAGACCCGCCTCACGCCTCCTCTCTCGCCTAGCATCAGCCCCAAATTGCCCTAAATCCATCATGAGCTGTATCAACATACTTTCAACATCTGGCTTACTTGGAATTCTTGAAACAAGCACAGGCTTAATAACGGTGTCATTTTCAACATACTCTGGATATTGAGATTGGAACTCTTTAACCAATCTACTCTTTCCTGAACCAGGGTCTCCTATTATTAACATACACTGTTGCTCACCCCCTAGAGCATGATTAGCTTTCAGCATTTCTAAAGAACTTATGGCTCTTGCAACAGACGAATGCTTGATATAGCAATTCTTGAAATAAATTTGCTGCTCTAATTTTTCGTTACTCATTAACATATTCATGAGTACGGCTCCAAATCATCAGAAATTCTTTTCCATTCTTCGTCATTTGGATTTACACCACTGTATGGCTTACTTTCTTCCTCAATATCACTTATTTCCTTACTAGTAAAGCCATCTATAATAGAGCTAGGGTTTTCACTTGATATTCCAAAATAAGCCGCCGCCTTTTTAGTTCCTTTAATTTTTTTCTTTGAAGCGGACACTTCCTCTGCAATTTCACTAACTCTATCGTCAATCAATTTTTCAGCTTCCGCAATACCTACATAATCAGTTTTTGAGTTTATAAAATTACGACGTAATTTACGTCTTACTTTTAGCTGAAAAATACTCAGCCCATCATATAAGCGATCTGGGTCAACAGCAGGAACTCTGATATATTCTTTTCTTTCTACCAAATAAACATATATGTAAGAGACATCCTCTGGATCTCTCTTAACAACAACCTTCACTACTTTGCTACCAGATGGCGGTGGGGTACTCTTGCGATACTCCACCAATTCTTCATTAGTATAATCAATCCTATCAATGCTTATTCCTCCTCTTCGCAGAGTACACAACTCAGTAGGGAAGGCTTCAATTTTAAAAATTTCTTCTTCAAAACCACTATACAAAGGAGGAGGATATTTTTTACAACCAATTTCCCAAGATAATGCAGGTATTCTTGTCATTCTACTATCTGGCGACTGGTTATAAATATCAATTATCCAAATATGCATTAGCTCAATAAAATAGGAAAAAGGAAGGATTGCATCTTTCTCAGGTTTATAACCAGCTAACTGTTGAGCATTAGAAAAAGTAGTGCCAGGTATTTCTTTTACAAACCTAGAATTATAAATTGCAAACAACCTTTCAACTAAAGGTTTTTTCCAAGGCTTACCCACAGGATTAAACTCAATGTTTATACCGACTGAAGCGCAGAAAAATTCTAAATTTTTTGACCAGAACTCAGCTCCATTATCGACAACTAGCGTTTCAATTTTACCTTGACATGGCCAATCTTTTTTAATCATTGGATATTTTTTAGCAACACCTTCTTTACTTAAACATGCGCTCATTATGGCGCTTCTTACTGAGTTATAACTTGGCTCCTGAAAGCTAAGATAAAAACCAATTATACACCTACTAAGGCAATCTATTAAGATTGTTAAATATGGCCTTCCAATAGGAATTAGCAATGTATCGTCTAATAAAATCAAGTCGAGGGGTGTATGATCAATCTCAACGCGCTCCATCACACGTTCTGCCGCGGAAAACTTATTCACAACACGGTAATTTTTATCGGCCTCTGCTTTACCAAAACGTCCCACCTCTACTTCGTAGGGAGACATTTTCTTTACACGTTTGTAAAATGCAGATTTTGTTATAGGTTCAATAGCATTATTAGGGTGCGCCCTGTTATATAGTAGTATATTGTTAAAATAATGATAATAAGCAGTAGATACATGCGGCCTCTCTCTTTTGAGAAACTTTTCTTCCACAGCTCTTTTATAAAAATCCGCATCATCTCTTTTTGAGTTTCCAGGGTTTTTCACTAACCCTTTCGCAGAAACCAATGATTTTGGCCCAATGTCTTGATCGTAATTTTTATGCCATCTTGCAACACTTCTCCATGATGGCTTTTTTTCAATATGGCCTTGCTCAAACAACGAGTCTAAAATTGGATCAATATTCTTCTTCGTCCATCCACCCTGAAGATGCTCCTTAACTAGAACGATAACTTTATACTTATAATACGCCTCCTTTTGTACGCTTTTGCTTAAGGAATCAAATGAAATATAAGAAAGGCGCTCAGGCACATTTATATATTTTCCATCTACAACTGCGGATGCCTCCCCACTTTGGAAGCCTGGGAATTCATCAATAAAAAATTCGATACTCATTGCCCACTTCCAACCCAAATTAGAGATTCATATCCAAACGTTTCATCAATATTTATGAGAACTTTTCCCGAAGCAACTAACCACATAACGTCAACTAAGACTTCAGCTGAATCAGCACCACACAGTCCAGAAATATCAGCAATAGTTAAACCTTGAGACTTCTTTATCAGTTCGTAAATTTTTTCACGAGATACCACCTCAGTATAAAGCCCTGCATATCGGTTAATTAGTTTCAGATTTTTCAGTTTTGGCATTAAACTGATTTGATGATCAGTGACTAGAATTAGCTCTTTGCCAAGCATTTCAACCGCCTTTTTTTTAGCGGTAAAACGCTGGATAAAATCATGTTTCAAAGCTTCTGGAGGTGGCTTTATTTCAACAAACACCTTCTTGCCTGAGTGACAGAAAAGCTCAAAGTCGGGTGTGTAAGAGCAAGTCCTGTCTTCAAATTGATAATAAAAGCCTTCTGGCTGCGCAACGAAGGACTTTACTTCGTTGGCATATTCAAAATGAAAGCAGGCATTAAATTCGAGGGAGGACTCAACAGTCTGGACGTTGCCATTCTTGTGACTGGCAAATTTATAGATGTGCTTGACGGGAGAAGGACGCAAGGTACGGGTATACATGGCAGTACACCTATTTTTGTTTTATTACTACAAAAGTAGGTTATGCCACGAGAAAAGGCAAAAAATGACAGCAGCGGGACAATTTGTGCCACTTTGAAGGAGAAACGACAGAAATGGAGGCGGCCCCAAAAGCCACATCCCGGCACACGCAGCCACCACTACCGTTGCTCCCTTCCGGGCCTGGCGGGGTTCGCAGTTTAGCGTTGCGGGAGGACCTAAGGGGCCACCATAGTCGTATGCTTATGAACTACATACTTGCGCTGATTGGTGGCTACGCCCTGATTTGAACAGGGGACCCCATCATTATGAGTGATGTGCTCTAACCAGCTGAGCTACGTAGCCTTTTCGACATCAGCGGGTGCAGAGTATGCCTATATTAGCGCCAAAAGGCAAGCCGAAACGGCCTGCCTTTTTTCATCGTGCGACTCACTAAGCGCAAACGGGCTTACAGCGCTGCTTTGACAACAGGCAGTGCTTCTTCGCCTTCACGCGTGGTCACGCCTTCTAGCCAAGCCTCGAGTACTTCCGGGTGATCATTGAGATACGTACGCGCCGCTTCGCGAGGTTCGACACCCTCGTCCATGATGGCGCTCATCAGCTGGTTTTCCATTTCCAGCGTAAACGTCATATTGCTCAGCAACTCACCGACGTTCGGGCAGGACTCCACAAACCCTGCGCGGGTATTGGTGTAAACCGTCGCCCCACCTAAGTTAGGACCGAAATAATCATCCGCGTCAAAGAGATACGCCATCTCGAAGTTGCTGTTCATCGGGTGCGGCTCCCACCCCAGAAATACCATCCACTTCTCGTTGGGTACTCGTGCGTTTAACTCAGCCAGCATACCCGCCTCGCTGGAATCGACCACTTGCCAGTCACCCAACCCATAGGCGTCATCGTCGATCATTTGCTCAATGAGTTCGTTACCGTCGTTACCTGCTTCAATGCCGTGAATGCGCTGCTCAAACCGCTCTGCGTGCTCGGCTAAATCATTAACGGAGGTCACGCCAGCGTCATACACATACTGCGGCACGGCGAGAGTGTACTTAGCACCTTCAAGGTTGGCGGTCAGACGCTCAACCTCCCCTCGCTCAATGTACGGGTCGCTAATCGAAGCCATGGAAGGCATCCAGTTACCCAGGAACACATCAAAATCGTTATTACGCATACCTGCATAAGCGATAGGAACCGAGACAGTATCCACACGGGGCTCGTAGCCAAGCGCTTCGAGCACCTCGCTGGCCAGCGCCGTGGTTGCCGTTATGTCTGTCCAACCCACCTCAGCAAAACGAACGCTACTGCATTCATTGGCAAACGCCGTGACTGGTAAAAAAGCGGTGATGAATAAAGTGCCCAAACGACGCGTTGTTACTTGTTTCATAAAGCTCTTCCCTCATGATCTGTTTTATTGACACACGCTCTGCAAACAACAGATGCAGAGGTGAGAAGCGATCAGGCATACTTTTATTGATTGAACGTTCAATAAAAAAATGCCATCATACTCAGGTAACCATGCCTACTCCTGCTTTTCAAGGTTAGGAGCCAATGGGCATTCAACGTCATTAGGAGATAGCTGTGCCTAAGGTGGGAATGGAACCAATACGCCGCCAGCAGTTAATCAAGGCCACCATGGCGGCCATTGATGAGGTTGGCCTTGCCGAAGCGACGGTGATGCGCATCGCCCGTCACGCGGGGGTTTCCGCAGGCATTATTAGCCACTACTTTGGCGGTAAAGATGGCCTGCTTGAGGCCACTATGCGGCAAATTTTGACGGATCTAAGCGATGCCGTCGCCGCGCGGCGCCATGCTTTAGAAGACGATTCACCGCGTGCGCACATTGGCGCCATTATTGAAGGCAACTTTGATCGTACCCAGGTCACCGGCCCTGCGGCCAAAACCTGGTTAGCCTTCTGGGCCAGCAGCATGCATAAGCCAGTTTTACAGCGCTTGCAATATGTCAACGACCGCCGCCTATACGCCAACCTTTGCCACCAGTTCCATCGGGTCATGCCGAGAACCGATGCTCGCAACGCTGCTCGTGGCCTAGCCGCCATGATCGATGGTTTATGGCTTCGTGGTGCATTAACCCCCGAAGGCCTGGATGCCGAAGAAGCACGGCACCTAGCGCACACCTATCTCGACCAGTTACTGACTCATTACGGATGTTACCAAGACGCATCCACTGCCGACTTTTACTAAGGAGCTCAACATGGCCGTTCAAAACGTACAACCCCTCTATATTGGTGGTCGCCCGGTTGATGCCACCTCCGGCGAAACATTTACCGTTACCAATCCTTATGATGGCAGCCTGCTGGCCACGATTGGTCAGGCAAGCCAAGCCGATGTCGACAGCGCCGTTCAGGCAGCACAGCGTGGCCAGCGTGAATGGGCCGCCATGACTGGTATGGAGCGCTCACGTATCCTGCTGCGTGCCGTAGCACTTCTTCGCGAGCGTAATGACGAGCTTGCTGAGCTAGAAACCCGCAATACCGGCAAGCCGATCAGCGAAACCGCCAGCGTCGATATCGTGACCGGTGCCGATGCTCTGGAGTACTACGCAGGCCTTGCCCCCGCGATTGAGGGCAGCCAAATCCCCCTGCGCGATAGCTCGTTTGTTTACACCCGCCGCGAGCCGCTGGGTGTCATTGGTGCGATTGGTGCCTGGAACTACCCGATTCAAATCGCCTGCTGGAAAGCGGCTCCGGCGCTGGCAGCGGGTAACGCAATTGTGTTCAAGCCCAGTGAAGTCACACCGCTAACGGCGCTCAAGCTTGCCGAAATTTTCACCGAAGCAGGCCTGCCAGACGGTGTTTTTAACGTGGTACAGGGCGATGGCCGCGTAGGCGCCATGCTGACCGAACACGAGGGCATTGCCAAAGTCTCGTTCACCGGTGAAGTGGGCACAGGCAAAAAAGTCATGGCCGCTGCCGGTGGTTCCACGCTGAAAGACGTAACGATGGAGCTGGGCGGCAAGTCACCGCTAATCGTGTTTGCGGATGCCGACCTCGACCGCGCAGCCGATGCCGCCATGATGGCGAACTTCTACTCCAGCGGCCAAATCTGTACTAACGGCACTCGCGTGTTCGTTGAGCGCAGCGTCAAAGAGGCGTTCGAAGCCAAGCTAGTAGAGCGCGTGGCACGCATCAAAGCTGGCGACCCGATGGACCCAAGCGTCAACTTTGGCCCGCTGGTGAGCTTTGAGCATCAGGAAAAAGTGCTCTCCTACATCGCGCTTGGCAAAGAGCAAGGAGCACGAGTACTGGCCGGTGGCGACGCGTGGAACAGCGGCGAATGGACCAAAGGCGCCTGGGCAGCCCCCACCGTATTCACCGACTGCACCGATGAGATGCGCGTTGTTAAAGAAGAGATCTTTGGCCCGGTGATGTCAGTACTCGCCTTTGATGACGAAGAGGAAGTGATCCGCCGCGCCAACGACACCAAGTACGGCCTAGCTGCTGGCGTCTTCAGCGAGAGCCTGAACCGCGCGCACCGCGTGATTCACCAGTTGGAAGCAGGCATCTGCTGGATTAACACCTGGGGCGAATCTCCCTCTGAAATGCCGGTCGGCGGCTATAAAGAGTCCGGCATTGGTCGTGAAAACGGTGTGGAAACGCTAAATCACTACACCCAGACCAAGTCCGTACAGATCGAGATGGGCCCGTTTGAGTCAGTGTTTTAACGACTGAATCAACACTCTCAAACACGGCGGCACAGATAGGCATCTGTACATCTTGCCTACCTGTGCCCGCTGACTACCCTCTTGATGAGAGAAACATTGATGTCTCAACCACGTGAATTTGATTACATTATTATCGGCGCTGGCTCTGCGGGTAACGTACTCGCCACTCGCTTGACCGAAGATAGCGATGTCAGCGTGCTGCTGTTGGAAGCCGGTGGCCCTGACTTCCGTTTCGATTTTCGTACCCAAATGCCCGCAGCCCTGGCCTACCCACTGCAAGGCAAGCGCTATAACTGGGCGTTTGAAACCGACCCCGAACCGTACATGGACAACCGTCGCATGGAGTGTGGCCGTGGCAAGGGACTCGGCGGCTCATCGCTGATCAACGGCATGTGCTATATCCGCGGCAATGCCCTGGATTACGACAACTGGGCCAAACAGCCCGGTTTGGAAGAGTGGGACTACCAAAGCTGCCTGCCCTACTTCAAAAAGTGTGAAACCCGCGATATCGGCCCGAACGACTACCACGGCGGCGATGGCCCGGTCAGCGTGACGACGCCCAAAGCAGGCAACAACCCGCTTTACCGCGTCTTTATAGAAGCGGGCAAACAGGCTGGCTACCCGGAAACCGACGACGTCAACGGCTACCAGCAGGAAGGCTTCGGCCCCATGGACCGCTTTGTGACGCCGAAGGGCCGCCGCGCCTCCACCGCCCGTGGTTACCTGGACACTGCCAAACAGCGCAGCAACCTGACCATCGAAACTCACGCCGTCACAGATGTCATTGAGTTCGATGGTAAGCGCGCTGTTGGCGTACGCTACGAGCAGAAAGGCCAGCCCCAGCAGGCACGCGCACGCCGTGAAGTACTGCTGTGTGGCGGCGCAATTGCCTCACCGCAGATTCTCCAGCGCTCAGGCGTCGGTAATTCGGAGTGGCTGAAAGAGCTGGGCATTCCCGTGGTGCACGACCTACCCGGCGTCGGCGAAAACCTGCAAGACCATCTGGAAATGTACATTCAGTACGAGTGCAAAGAGCCTATTTCGCTCTACCCGGCGCTGAAGTGGTACAACCAACCGAAAATTGGTGCCGAATGGCTGTTTAACGGCACCGGTGTGGGTGCCAGCAACCAGTTTGAGTCCTGTGGCTTTATTCGCAGCCGTGATGAAGAGGAGTGGCCGAACCTGCAGTACCACTTCCTGCCTATCGCCATTAGCTATAACGGCAAGAGTGCCGTTCAAGCGCATGGCTTCCAGGCACACGTCGGTTCCATGCGCTCAGAAAGCCGCGGCCGTATTCGTCTGACATCTAAAGACCCCCACGCGGCACCGAGCATTCTGTTCAATTACATGGCCAAAGAGAAAGATTGGGAAGAGTTTCGCGATGCGATTCGTTTGACCCGCGAGATCATCGCCCAACCTGCGTTTGATCAATACCGAGGCAGGGAAATCGCCCCCGGCCCAGACGTGCAGAGCGACGAAGAGCTTGATAGCTTCGTCAAGCAGCACGCCGAAACCGCCTACCACCCCTGCGGTAGCTGCCGCATGGGCGAAGGCGAGATGGCCGTCACCGACGCCCAAGGCCGCGTGCATGGGCTTGAAGGGCTGCGCGTGGTGGATGCCTCACTGTTCCCGGTCATTCCTACCGGCAACCTGAACGCGCCAACCATCATGCTGGCAGAAAAAATCGCCGACCGTATTCGGGGTCGCGAGCCGCTGCCCCGCGCTAACGTTGAGTACTACGTTGCTAACGGAGCACCGGCAAAGCAGGCGTAAGTGACACACTCGCCTTTGATAAAACGCCATGACCTAGCGCCATGGCGTTTTTTTATGCCTCAACTGCGCTACAGTAAAGCGTATATAGCGAACGTATAACGGTGAAATGCTTGCACTTAGACAGGCGTCTCTGCGAATATTCAAACATACGTTTAAATACGTTCATTAATAACCATCCACGGAGATCCCCCCATGCTCACCTTACTACTCATCGTGCTGGCCGTTGCGGGCTTGCTCGTGGTGATGCGCCGCGAGGCAGGTGCTACCACTGCCCTTGCCCTACTAGGCGTACTGGGCTTAATTGGCGTTGTGTTAGGCGCACCGATCATAGGCACGTTGCTACTCATTGCCGCCGCCGCAGTAGCCGTGGCGGGCCTTCCTGCACTGCGCAGCAAATGGCTAACCCCGCGTATTTTTGCCACCTTCAAAAAGGTAGCGCCGAAAGTATCGGCTACCGAGCGCACCGCGCTGGAAGCGGGCAGCGTTTCCTGGGATGGCGAGCTTTTCTCAGGTAAGCCCCAGTGGCAATCGCTGCTCGACTTCAAAGACGACGGCCTAAGTGACGAAGAGCAGGCGTTTTTAGACAACCAGTGCTCAAAAGCCGCTGGCATGTGCAACGCCTGGGATATCGCCCGTGAGCGCGCCGACCTGCCCCAAGAGCTGTGGGACTACCTGAAAAAAGAAGGCTTCTTCGGCATGATTATTCCGAAGGAGTACGGAGGTTTGGGATTTTCTGCCAAGGCGCAATCCATGGTGCTGCAGAAGCTCTCCGCCAACGAAACCCTGATGGTGACCGTAGGCGTACCCAACTCTCTCGGCCCAGGAGAACTGCTGCTGAAGTACGGCACCCAAGAGCAGAAAGACCACTACCTGCCACGCTTGGCAGATGGCCGCGAAATTCCCTGCTTCGGCCTCACCGGCCCCCGCGCGGGTTCTGACGCGACCTCACTGCCGGATACCGGTGTGGTATGCAAACAAGTCATTGACGGTGAAGAAGTGGTGGGCGTGCGACTCAACTTTGAGAAGCGCTGGATTACCCTTTCCCCCATCGCTACGGTTGTTGGCCTAGCATTCCGCCTTTTCGACCCGGAAAAGCTGCTGGGCGATGAAGAAGATCGCGGCATTACCCTGGCGCTGATCCCCCGGGATACTCAGGGTATGGATATTGGCCGTCGCCACCACCCGATTGGTAGCCCGTTTATGAACGGCCCGATTAAGGGTAAAGACGTGTTCGTACCGCTGGATACCATTATCGGTGGCCCGGGTATGATCGGCCAAGGCTGGCGTATGCTGGTGGAGTGTCTCTCGATTGGCCGCTGCATCACGCTGCCTTCTGGCGCCACCGGTACCGCGCGTTACGCGCTGGGCTGGAGCGGCGGTTTTACCCGCGTGCGTCGTCAGTTCAACGTACCGGTCGCAGAGATGGAAGGCGTGCAAGAGCCTCTGGCTCGCATGGCGTCACTGGCCTACATTTCGGCGGCCACGGTGTACCAAACCGCTAACCTGATCGACCATGGCGAAAAGCCAGCGGTACCCTCTGCCATCCTGAAAAGCCAGCTGACCGAATTCCAGCGCGTGCTGCTTAGCGATGCAATGGACGTGCACGGCGGTAAAGCAGTAACGCTTGGCCCGCGAAACTATCTGGGCATTGGCTATAGCGCTAACCCGGTGGCCATTACCGTTGAAGGCGCGAACATCATGACCCGCAACCTGATGATCTTTGGTCAGGGCGCGATTCGTTGCCATCCTTACGTGCTGGAAGAGCTGGCTGCCAAAGATGCCAACGATGTGAAAGCCTTCGATAAGGCCTTCTTCGGCCATGCAGGCTTAATCTTTGGCAACGCGGCGCGCGCCTTTACGCTAGGGTTAGGCATGGGTAAGCCGAGCGTTCCGTTTAGCGGCCCCGCTGCTAGCTACGCGCAGGATATCGCTCGCCTCTCGGCTGGTTTCGGCCTGTGCGCTGATGCCGCCATGGCTAGCTTGGGCTCTACGCTGAAAAAACGCGAAATGCTCTCGGCGCGTCTGGGCGATGTACTTTCTAACCTCTACCTCGCCTCCATGGTGCTCAAGCAGTGGCATAACGGCAATAAAGTAGAAGGCGAGGAAGCGCTGCTTCACTACAGCCTGCAGTTCCTACTCAATCGTGCTGAGCAGGCGTTTGTGGAGATTTTCGACAACCTGCCAAACCGCGCGCTAGGTAACGTATTGAAAGTTGTGGTGATGCCCACCGGCCGCCGCTGGAACAAACCCCACGATGACTTGGCCCGCGACATTGCCCAGCGGGTGTCTACCCATAGCGCGCTGCGTAGCAAGCTGCTTGCCAACACCTGGGACAAAGATGACGGCACCGTTAGCAATCCGCTGGCCCGCTATAACGCTCTGCTAGGGGATTATGAACGCGCGGAAGTGATTTACCGCACGGTGAACAAGGCCTATGCCAAAGGGGAACTGCCGCAAACGGCACTCCACCCCGAAGCACGGGTAGAGGCAGCGCTTGAAAAAGGCTTGATCAATGAAGAAGACGCCGCCTTTATGCGCACGTTTGAAGCCGAAGTGCTGGAAATGCTGACCGTCGATGACTTTGCCTACGACGCCTTTGCCAACGATAAGTCGACGCTGATTGACCATAACGCGGCACCGGCCAAGGCCGCTTCGCCAACAGAAACCAGCATCAAATAACGTATCCCTCTAATCAGATCACTAACCGGCCCTCCCAGGGCCGGTTTTTTTTGGCCTGATGTCATGTTCCAAAACGAATCAAACGAACATGGCTGCTATCCACTCTTAATACAGAAGATGCAGTGTCGTTTCCTCAAACACCTTAACAACGCATTTTTGGCTTTTTATACGCCTAAAAGCGAATACAAACGGCCATCAAAAGCGTTGCAAGTTCGTAAGTGATCAACTAGCCTTTCGTTAATGAAAATATCGCATGGGTTGGTTGCCACACAATAATCGGCAAATAAGTACGGCCAACCACCCTCCCTCGCGATCAGCGCATTACACATTTATCGATACCACCTATCAATAACAACGACGCTAGCGAGATCGGCATGTCCTTACATTTGCAAAATATCGACCACGTCGTCGGGGGTCAGACCCATATCAGTGGGGTTGATCTCGAACTGGAACCCGGTTCCTTTAACGTATTGCTCGGGCGCACGTTGGCGGGCAAAACCACGCTCATGCGTCTAATGGCAGGCTTAGAGGAGCCCACCCGCGGACGTATCTTCATGGACGGCAAAGATGTCACCGGCGTTTCGGTTCGCAAACGCAACGTTTCCATGGTGTACCAGCAGTTCATCAACTACCCAAGCATGACGGTTCGCGACAATATCGCCTCTCCTTTAAAGCTGGCCAACACGCCTCAACAGGAAATTGATCGGCGTGTAGGCAGTATTGCTGAAATGCTGCATATCGAACATCTGCTCGACCGCTACCCCCAAGAGCTCTCAGGGGGGCAGCAGCAGCGCACCGCCATGGGCCGGGCGCTAGTCAAAGATGCCGACCTGATTCTGTTCGACGAACCGCTAGTGAACCTGGATTACAAACTGCGCGAAGAGCTACGCGATGAGCTACGCGAACTGTTTAAAGCGCGCAACTGTATTGCCGTTTACGCCACCACCGAGCCCAACGAAGCGCTGGCCCTAGGCGGCAATACGGCAGTACTGCATGAAGGCAAGCTACTGCAGTACGGCCCCACCGAACAGGTGTACCGTGAACCCAATGGTCGTCACAGCGCCGAAATGTTCTCCGAACCGCCGATTAATATCGTGCCAGGCAAGCTGACCGCGACGGAAATCACTTTTGACCAATCGCTACACTTCCCCTGCGACCCCGGCCTCCAGCGGCTCGCCCCTGGCGATTACGACTTTGGCGTCCGCGCCTCGCATATCACCCTTAAACCTCAGTCTGCCGATGATCTAGAACTGCCGGTACTGGTCGATGTTGCTGAAATCAGCGGTTCCGAAACGTTTTTGCACGTGCGTCATGAACGCTTCCCGCTGGTGCTTCACTTGGCAGGTATCCATGAGTTTCACGTGAACGACGCGATTAACGTCTACTTCCCTTCGCATCAGCTGTACGCCTTTGATAAACAGGGCAGCACCGTGCATATCCCCTCTTCTGCTCAAGGGAGCGTTGCCCATGGCTGAGATTACCTTAAAAGGCTTGGCACACAGCTACAGCAAAACCCCTAGCAGCCATAGCGATTACGCGATTCGTCAGATGGACCACGTGTGGCACCAGGGCGGCGCTTATGCACTGCTCGGCCCGTCGGGCTGCGGTAAATCAACTCTGTTGAACATCATTTCCGGTCTGCTGGAGCCTTCAGAAGGCGACGTGCTGTTCGATGGCCACCGCGTGAACGAGCTGCCGCCGGAAGAGCGTAATATTGCCCAGGTGTTCCAGTTCCCGGTGATCTACGACACCATGACGGTGTACGACAACCTCGCTTTCCCGCTGCGTAATATGAACACCCCAGAGTACAAGGTCGACCCTAAAGTTCGGGAAATTGCCGATATCCTCGATCTCACGCCGCTCCTCTCTCGGAAAGCCAAAAACCTCACTGCCGATGAGAAGCAGAAGGTCTCCATGGGCCGCGGGCTAGTCCGCGATGATGTCTCCGCCATCCTGTTTGACGAACCCCTGACGGTGATTGACCCACAGCTCAAGTGGAAGCTGCGCCGTAAGCTCAAAGAGATCCATGAGCGTTTCAATATCACCATGATCTACGTCACCCACGACCAGCTCGAAGCCTCTACCTTCGCTGACAAAATCGCGGTGATGTATGACGGTCAGGTGGTGCAGTTCGGCACGCCACGGGAGCTTTTTGAAAAACCGGCGCATACCTTCGTGGGTTACTTTATTGGCAGCCCGGGCATGAACTTTATGAGCGTGTCTCACCAAGCGGGCAAAGTGATGTTTGGCGAGCTGCCGCTACCGGTGAATGAGGCCGTTAGCCGCAGCGTGGCCGCCGCAGGCTCCAGCAATATCAAGCTTGGCATTCGTCCGGAGTTCATTACGGTCAGCAACTCGCCGGAGCCAAACAGCGTACCGATTGAAGTGGTCAACCTGCAGGACTTGGGGACCTACTCGCTGCTGAGCTTTACCTTGAACGGCCAGTTGTTCAAAGCGCGCCTGCCTGAAGGTCACGCGCCGGTAGGTGACGCTGCCCATGCATTGTTTTCCGATCAGCACATCGCGCTCTACGTCGATGAATACCTAGTGGAGATCGGCCATGAATAATAAAGTACTCAATAACCGCGCATGGCTGCTGGTACTTCCCATGCTGGTACTGGTGGCTTTTTCGGCCATCATCCCCTTGATGACCGTGGTCAACTACTCGGTTCAGGACGTGCTGGGCCCTAATGCCCGCTTCTTCACCGGCACCGAGTGGTTCCACAGCATTCTGAACGACTCTGCACTACGTGACGCGTTCGTGCGCCAGATTCTGTTTTCCCTGACCATTCTCGCCATCCAAGTGCCTTTGGGCATTGGCATTGCGCTGATTATGCCTAAACGCGGCTGGCAGGCCTCTGCTGTACTGATCTTGATTACCCTGCCGCTTCTGATCCCATGGAACGTGGTAGGCAGTATTTGGCAAATCTTCACCCGTGGCGATATCGGCCTCATGGGCTACGGTCTGCGGGAGCTAGGGATCAACTACAACATTACCCGTAATTCGGGCGATGCCTGGGCAACCATTATCTTGATGGACGTTTGGCACTGGACGCCGCTAGTGGCCATGCTCTGCTACAGCGGCCTGCGTTCTATCCCCGAAGCTTACTACCAAGCGGCGCGTATTGATCGTGCCTCTAAGTGGGCGATCTTCCGCTATATCCAACTGCCCAAACTCACTAACGTACTGGTGATTGCGGTGCTGCTGCGCTTTATGCACTCGTTCATGATTTACGCCGAGCCCTTTGTACTGACCGGCGGCGGCCCGGGTAGCTCCACCACCTTCCTGAGCCAGTCACTCGCAACTATGGCGATCGGCCAGCAGGATCTGGGGCCTTCTGCCGCGTTCTCGATCATTTACTTCCTGGTTATTTTGCTCGTGAGCTGGGTGTTCTACACCACCATCATGCACATGCAAAAAGATAAGAACCCGAACGGGGGAGCATGATATGTACCGCTTAGATAACGCCCAGCAGGGCGAGAAGTACAACACCATATTTAGCCGGACAACGCCTGCACAGCGGCGCAAACGTAACGCGCGCAGCCGCTTTCGCTCGCGGTTTCTGCTGGGGCTGTACCTGTTCCTTATGATCCTGCCGATTTACTGGCTGATCAATATGTCGCTGCAGACCAACAGCGAGATTTTGGGCTCCATGACGCTATGGCCCAAAAACATGACGTTTGATAACTACATCGGCATTTTCACTAACTCCAGCTGGTACATGGGCTATGTGAATTCAATGCTGTATGTGGCGCTCAACATGCTGATCACGATTTGCGTGGCGCTGCCTGCCGCCTATGCGTTCAGCCGCTACCGTTTCATTGGCGATAAGCACCTGTTCTTCTGGCTGCTCACCAACTTGATGGCACCGCCTGCGGTGTTTCTGCTGCCCTACTTCCAGCTCTACTACTCGGTAGGTTTGTTCGATACCCATATCGCCGTGGCCCTGGCCCACTGTCTGTTCAATATTCCGCTGGCGATCTGGATTCTGGAAGGCTTTATGAGCAGCGTGCCAAAAGAAATTGATGAGACTGCGTATATCGACGGTTACAGCTTTCCGCGCTTCTTTATCAAGATTTTCATTCCTATGATCCGCTCCGGTATCGGCGTCACGCTGTTCTTCCTGTTTATGTTCTCTTGGGTAGAGCTGCTGCTGGCACGCACGCTGACCGCCACCGACGCTCAACCGATCGGCATGATCATGACACGGACCTCCACCGCTTCGGGCATTGATTGGGGCACGCTTGCTGCCGCTGGTGTACTCACCATCGTGCCAGGCATTTTGGTGGTCTACTTCGTTCGTAACCATATCGCCAAGGGCTTCGCCCTGGGCCGCACCTAAGGAGCACCGCCATGACTTGGATGGTATGGACTACCCCGACTGCCATTTTCTTTTCATCCATTGCAGCGATGCTAGCAGGGATGACGCTGTGGGAAATTCTCTCGCCCACCATCGAACGTAAAGGCTTTTTACCGATTAGCACCACCCGCGGCGACCGGCTGTTTATCGGCCTGCTTTCCGCCGCGTTTATTCACCTGGGTGTTATTGGCTTCACTACGCTATCCATCTGGATAGCACTGGCACTATCAGCGGTATGGCTGCTGGTGTTGATGCGCTGGGGTTAGGCCAACGGCCCACTCAGCGGATGTACGGCGGTATCAAGGACGCTCACGTTATCAAGGAAGAGCACAACAAAACGAGGTCAACATGCGTAATAATAAGTTCAAACTCACTACCCTCGCCGCTAGCCTTATGCTCGCATCGGGGAGCCTAATGGCAGACGACCACGACGCACGGGCAATCGCTGAGCGCTTGGTGGATGAACACTTCCAGGACTCGACGCTCAGCCGTGAAGAGCAGATCGAAGAGCTTCTTTGGTTTGCCAAGGCTGCCGAACCCTTCCGCGGAATGGATATTCAGACCGTGGCCGAGGGCTTGACCACCCACGTGTACGAAAGCGAAGTGCTCGCCCCTGCGTTTAGCGAGCTGACCGGCATCAACCTGACCCACAACATCATTGGCGAAGGCGATGTGGTTGATACCATGCAGAACCAGATGCAGTCCGGCAACAGCATCTACGACGGTTTTGTAAACGACACCGACTCCATCGGCACCCATATTCGCTACGGCACCACCATCAACCTAAGCCAAGCGATGGAAAACGAGTGGGCGGATTACACCCTACCCACTCTGGACCTAGACGACTTCATCGGCCTGCAGTACGGCACCGGCCCGGATGGCAGCCTCTATCAACTGCCTACCCAGCAGTTCGCCAACCTGTACTGGTTCCGCTATGACTGGTTCCAACGTGAAGACCTGCAAGAGCAGTTCCGTGAAATTTACGGCTATGACCTAGGCGTGCCCACCAACTGGACCGCCTATGAAGATATCGCCGAGTTCTTTACCGAGCATGTCGGTGAAATCGACGGTACCAAGATATACGGACACATGGACTACGGCCGTCGCGACCCATCGTTGGGTTGGCGCTTCCATGACTCCTGGCTCTCCATGGCAGGTATGGGCAGCCCCGGCGTACCTTCCGGTAACCCGGTGGATGACTGGGGTATTCGTGTCAACGAGGATAGCCAGCCGGTTGGCGCAAGCGTAAGCCGCGGTGGTGCGACCAACTCCCCCGCCTCGGTGTTTGCGATGCAGAAAGCCGTGGATTGGCTGCGTGACTTCGCACCGCCTGAAGCTCAAGGCATGACCTTTGGTGAAGCTGGCCCCGTACCCGCCCAGGGCCATATCGCTCAGCAAATCTTCTGGTACACCGCCTTTACCGCTGACATGACAGACCCGTCTGTTGCGGTGACCGACGATGAAGGCAACCCGCTTTGGCGCATGGCACCTTCTCCCACCGGCCCGTACTGGGAAGAAGGCATGAAAGTAGGTTATCAGGACGTAGGCGCTTGGACGTTCTTCGACTCCACTCCTGAAGACCGCCGCACCGCTGCTTGGCTATTTGCCCAGTTCACCGTAGCGAAAACCACCTCGTTGGAAAAACTCATGCACGGTTTAACGCCGATTCGTGAATCTGACATCTTCTCAGATCAGATGACCGAAATGGCACCCAAGCTAGGCGGTTTGGTGGAGTTCTACCGCAGCCCGAACGAGTCTAACTGGACGCCTACCGGTACCAACGTACCTGACTACCCCCGGATGGCCCCGCTGTGGTGGCAGAACTTGGCACCGGTTATGAGTGGCGAAGTAACTCCCCAGGAGGGCCTGGATAAGCTGGCGGCCGATTTGGATAACACCATGAACCGTTTGGCCCGCGCCAACGTCTTCGACAGCTACGCCCCGGTGCTGAACGAAGAGCGCGACCCGCAGTACTGGCTTGACCAGGAAGGCGCACCGAAGCCGAAGCTTGACGATGAAATGCCGCAGGGAACCACCGTTCCTTACGATGAAATGATGGAAGCATGGATGGCGGCCGGTACCCGCTAATACCTGCTGGGCGGGCGCAAGCCCGCCCTTTATCAGTGGTGTTACCAGCGGCAGGCAGCATGCCTTAACCACAGGTTGATACCGCATACCAACACGGGGCTTTTTCTTTATTAATTGGAACCGCTATGAAACTGCGTAACCGTAATGTCGAGAAATTGCACACTGATGACTTTGACGCACTGATTATCGGTGGCGGCATCAATGGTGCAGCAACCGCCGCCGCCTTAGCAGGCAAAGGTGCCAAAGTGGCCCTGATCGACCGTGGCGACTTTGCTGGCAGTACCAGCATGCACTCCTCAAATCTGGTTTGGGGCGGCATCAAATATATGGAAAGCAAAGACTTTGCACTGGTACGCAAGCTGTGCAAAAGCCGCAACCACTTAATTAAAAGCTACCCGTCGACGGTTCAAGAGATTCGCTTCCTCACCACGATTACTAAAGGTTTCCGCCACTCTCCTCGCTACTTATGGGCGGGCACCTGGCTCTACTGGCTAATGGGCAATGGCTTTACCAAACTGCCACGCTTGCTCTCGCCTAAAAAAATTAAGCAAGAAGAACCCATTATTGATATCAACGGCGCCGTAGGCGGGTTCGAGTATTCCGATGCCTACCTCCACGATAACGACGCCCGTTTTGTGTTTAATTTTGTACGTCATGCGCTGAACTACGGCGCGGTGGCCACTAATTACGTTGAGTCAATGGGTGCTGAGCGCGAGGGTGACACCTGGATCACCAAAGCGCGTAATGTGATGGATGGCAGCACGTTTAATATCCGCTCTAAAGTGCTGATCAACGCTGCAGGCCCCTGGGTCGACCAACACAATGCGCTCACCGGGCAAAAAACCACCCACCAGCATCTTTACTCCAAAGGCATTCACCTCATCGTGCCGCAACTGACCGATACCAAGCGGGTGCTGGCTTTTTTTGCGGATGATGGGCGGCTATTCTTTGTGATTCCAATGGGCAACCGTACCTGTATCGGTACTACAGATACCCATATGGAGCATCCAGAAGTCGACGTAACGGCCGACGATATCGCGTTCGTTTTGGAAAACATCAACAAACGCCTAACGCTCGACAAACCGCTGACCCAAGACGATATTATCTCTACACGCTGCGGCGTACGCCCCTTGGCCATTAAAGCCGATCAGGGCAGCGACCGGGATTTCTTGCAGCTATCGCGCAAACACGTGATCGATACCAACCCAGAGAGCGCGCATATCAGCATCTTTGGCGGCAAACTGACGGATTGCCTCAACGTAGGTGATGAAATTGCAGAAGACGTCAAACGGCTTGGCGTGCCGTTAAGCGATCCTAACTTCCACTGGTACGGCGAACCACCCGAGCCGGTAAAGCAGCAGTTTATGGATCAAGCGAAACGCATGAACCTGGATGCCATGACGGCGGCGACATCTTCAGAGCCACTCTCTTCGCGGTTGTGGCGGCGCTATGCGGAACAGGCGATGCCCATGCTCGAAAAAATCCGCCAAGATCCTTCTGAAGCCGACATTTTGATCGAAGGCACCGAGTATATTCGCTGTGAGTTAGAGCATGCGCGGGACCATGAGATGATCACCCAGCTGGAAGACTTCCTACGCCGCCGCGCTAAGGTGTCTCTGGTGGTGCACCATGAACAGCTGCGCCAGTCGCCTGGGCTTAAAGAGGCCTGTCGGGTGCTATTTGGCGAAGAGGCCGAAGAGCGGTTCACCACTTACTTTAAAGAGAACCGCGATACCTCTCGCCCACCGGTAGAAACACTCTCTTAAACCTGAATTCAGGAAACAAGGACGTTAACCGGCATCCGTTATAAATGGCATAAAAAATCCCCCTGCTAACTCAATAGCAGGGGGTATTAAAATTGTGAGTAAGCTAGTTAAGAAATTACTCTTCGTGTTCAACGAGCAATTGAGAATCGCCCGCTAACACCTCATCCCATGCTTCTTCCAGTGTGCAGCCTGCACGACTATCGATGGTGTCGATAACTTCAACAGCATGTTGGAGCGACTCACGGTTGCCTTTCAGCGCCAGTACTAGCTTGGCTAAATCTTGCTTGCTGAAAGAGCTAGCGATACGGTCGGCTTGTTGGCTCAGTTCGATGCAGTTCATGTTAAGTTCCTCATGGTATGGTCAGCCGCTGCTTGTTATTGCTTGAAGTTCATTTATTAAATAATCAAGCAGCCATCTTAATTAACGACGAATGGTGACATTGCTACTCATGCTGGGCCGGGTAAGTGCCCAGTTCGGTAACTGCGAAACGGTCACAAGCGTTACAAGACCTTCGCCTTAAGCGCCCTGGTAATGCGGCAGCGCCTCGGTGTGTAGCAAGGAGCGGTTCGGTGTATCGGGATAACAAAACACCGCCCTGATCCATGACTTCACTATGGTTCACGCAAGCAATGCTCACAATGCATCATTGGCAGCAGGCGGGGTTGTAGCTTGACTACATACGCACCATAACACCATGTTTGGTGATGGTTACTTTCAGGAAGGGAGTTAAACGACTGTTTTAACAGACAAGGCGGAAAAGAAGCGAGTCAGCTAACGATCCTTAAAAACAAGAAACTCGCGAATAAATTAAAAAGCGAGTGAAGTTTACACTTAAATAACGACACATCTATACGACCAAGGGCGATAGCGACGCTAGAAAACAACCATAAAAAAACGCCGCTGAAAGCTTAGCGGCGTTATATCACTTATTTCCAAGCAGTGTGTTTAGCTGGAGCGCACCCGAGAAACCGCATCTAGCCAGCCTTGATAGAGCTTTTCACGGGTTGCCTCTTCCATGGTGGGTGTAAAGCTACGCTCGCAGCGCCAGAGCTGCTCAATCTCTTCTAAGGTGTCATACCAGCCCAAGCGTAACCCCGCTAGGTAAGCTGCCCCCAGTGCCGTAGTTTCTAGAATCGTCGGGCGATCTACCTGAACATTGAGCATATCGGCCAAGAACTGCATGACCCAGCTGTTTTTCACCATGCCACCATCGACACGCAGGTTGCCCGGTGCGGCTTCCATGTCATCGTTCATACAGTGCTGCAGGTCGCGGGTTTGATAACACACCGCCTGAAGCCCCGCTGCAACGATTTCGGCAATGCCGGTATCGCGGGTGAGACCGAAAATAGCGCCACGGGCTTTGGGGTCCCAGTGGGGCGCACCTAGCCCGGTAAAGGCTGGCACCAAATAAACGCTGTGGCCGCTGCGGGTTTTCTGGGCCAGCGCTTCGGTTTCCGAGGCATCGGCAAACAGGTTCAACCCATCCCGGAGCCATTGCACTGTTGCCCCTGCGACAAAGATGCTGCCCTCCATGGCATAGGTGGGCTTGCCGTTAATGCGGTAGCCAATGGTCGTTAACAGGCGATTACGCGATACCGAGGCCGTTTCCCCGGTATTCACAATCATAAAACAGCCTGTACCGTAAGTGCTTTTGCCCATGCCGGGTTTAAAGCACGCCTGCCCTACCAGCGCCGCCTGCTGGTCGCCTGCAACACCCGCAATCGGCAATGGCGCACCCAGCCAGTGGGCTTCTACGGTGCCAAAATCGTCGCTTGAATCTTTCACCTCGGGGAGCATATTGGCGGGCACATTAAACAGTGCCAGCAGTTCGTCATCCCAAGTTTGGTGATGAATATTAAACAACGCCGTGCGCGAAGCGTTGGTGGCATCGGTCACGTGTCTTTTACCGTCGGTTAAACGCCACATCAGAAAGCTATCGACGGTACCGAAAGCCAGTTCACCGCGGGCAGCGCGCTCGCGGGCACCCTCGACATTATCGAGAATCCAGGCGAGTTTGGTGGCGGAAAAATAAGGGTCGATCAACAAGCCGGTTTTCGCCTGCACGACCTCGGTGTGGCCTTCGTCACGTAGTGCCTGACAGCGCTCGGAGGTGCGCCGATCTTGCCACACAATGGCGTTGTAAAGCGGCTTACCGGTGGCACGGTCCCACACCACGGTGGTTTCACGTTGGTTGGTAATGCCTACGCCATCCACTTGTTCTGGCGTTATTTTGGCTTTGCCTAACACCTCGCGGCAGGTGGCAATCACTGAATCCCAAATGTCTTCAGGATCGTGCTCGATCCACCCATCTTGCGGAAAGTGTTGAGGAAACTCTTGCTGGGCAACTGCCGCTATTTGGCCTTGGCGGTCAAACAGAATCGCGCGGGAGCTGGTCGTACCTTGATCGATGGCGAGAATAAAGGTGGACATATCGCGTTCACTTTGTTGTAGGATCTTTCGATTTTGTCTGTTTTGTTTCGTTTTATTATCATTCAAGGCTACTCCAGGCGTCTGGAATGCTCAAGTATGAAACTCTCCCACCTTAGCCAAAGCACACCTAAGCGCTGTTGTAGCAGGCGCTAAGCAATGTGCAGCGCTACATCGTGTTGGGTGAGCAGCCGTTGAATCGCCTCGGGGGGCTTACGGTCGGTAAACAGCGCATCCAACTGGGAGATATTGCCCTGACGCACCACCGGGTTACGGTGGAATTTCGAGTAGTCGGCGGCTAGATACACCCGGCGGGAGTTGGCAATGATCGCCTGGGCAACGCGCACCTCTTGGTAGTCGAACTCCAGCAGCGAGCCATCCTCGTCGATGCCGCTGATCCCGATGATGCCGTAGTCCACTTTGAACTGATTGATGAAGTCGATGGTGGCCTCACCAATGATTCCTCCATCTCGAGAGCGTACCTGCCCCCCCGCGATGATCACGGTGAAGTCCTCTTTATGCTGCAGAATCGCCGCCACGTTCAAGTTATTGGTAATGATCTCCAGCCCTTGATGCTCTAAAAGCGCCTGGGCGATCATCTCGTTACTGGTACCGATATTAATGAACAGCGATGCGTGGTGAGGAATGTGTTGCGCTAAGCACCGGGCAATGCGCTCTTTCTCTTCGAGATGCAGGGTTTTACGGGTGCTATAAGCAGTATTCACCGTGCTGGACTCTACCCCAACGCCGCCGTGAACCCGACGCACGCGGCCGTCGTTGGCCAACGTGTTCAAGTCCCGACGAATGGTTTGGGGCGTGACCGCGAAGTGTTCGGTGAGCTGTTCGATGCTCATATAGCCGTGCTGGCGAACCAGTTCGACGATGGCATCCTGGCGGTACTGTTGGTTCATAAGCCCGGCCTGTTCGATATTTGTTGGTCTATGTGCGTTATAGATTAGCAAAATTTTCGGAATCTAATAGCGCGAACATTCGAACAGGCCGATGTTTGGCGTGGCCTTACAGCTAGGTTATAGCGGCCACACCCACAGAATGGCGGGAATGGCCGCCGCCATGACCACCAGCGATAGCGGCAACCCCAGCTTCCAATAATCACCAAACCGGTAGCCACCGGGGCCTAACACCAGGGTATTCGACTGATGCCCAATCGGGGTTAAAAACGCACAGGAAGCACTCACGGCCACCACCATCAAGAACGGGTCCAACGAAGCATCGAAGCCGTTGGCGAGGCTGGCCGCAATGGGCGCCATCAGCAAAGCGGCGGCTGCGTTGTTTACCACGTTGGAGAGCAGCATGGAGAGCAGAAACAGTCCCACCAAGGAGACGATAATCGGCCACTCCACGCCAAAGCGCAGCAGCGCGTCGGCTATGATATCCGCACCGCCGCTGGTTTCCAGCGCTTCGCCCACGGGCAGCATGGCGGCAAGCAAGACGATCACCGGGCCATCGATGGCTTGATAGCCATCCCTCAACGGCAGTACGCCAATCAGCAGCGACACCAGCGCGGCGGTGCTCATGGCGACGGCAGCGGGCAGCAGATCGAACAGCATCGCGACGATCGCCAAGGCGAAAATACCCACCGACACGGCCAATTTTCGCGGCTGCCCCAGATGCAGCTCACGGTTGGCCAGCGGCAGGCAGCCGAGGGTCGATAGGCTATCGGCGATTTCGTTCTCACTGCCCTGAAGCAGCAACACGTCACCGGTTTGAAAACGAATGTCTCGCAGTCGCTGCTTCAAGCGGCCACCGTCACGGGCCACGGCCACTAAATGCAAGCCAAACTGATGGTTGAGGCGCAGCTGCCGCACGCTACGATTGATCATCATCGAATCGTTACGCACGACGGCTTCGATGAGCTGTAACCCTTCGGTATCGACCGGCTGACGTTCATCGCCCTTCTCCGCGTCCTCGCGCTGCTCCTGTCCATCCTCTGGCTCTTCGGGTTCGGCAATGGCGCTAAGACCCACTTTGTCCTCCAGCAGCTTCAGCTCGTCGGGGCCGGCTTCCAGCAGCAGGATGTCGCCCTCACGAAGCACGCCATGAAACTGGTAGCCCGCTCGACGGTTGTCTTCACGAACCACCGCCAAAACGGGAATGGTTTCCTCGAGCTCATCGCGCAACTGCTGCAGGGTCAACCCGTTGGCCTTGGAGTCCTCGGTCACTTTCAACTCGACCAGGTAGTTAGCCGTATCGAACATGTCATCCGCTGCCGCTTGGCTACTGCGCTTGGGCGTCAATCGCCAGCCCACCAGCACGATAAATGCCAAGCCAACGAGTGCCACCACTATGCCTACTGGTGAGAAACTAAACATGCCAAAGTTGTCGCCGGTAATATTGCCCCGGTAAGTGGAAATAATGATGTTAGGCGGCGTCCCGATCAGCGTGGTCAATCCACCCAGGAGCGACCCAAACGCTAGCGGCATCAACAGCAGCGAAGGAGAGGTATTGTGTTCACGGGCAAGCCGCATGGCCACCGGCAGCAGCAGCGCCAGCGCCCCTACGTTATTCATCACGCCAGACAGCACAACGACCGTACCCACCAGTACGAGCAGTTGCAGCATTAAGCGCTCACCCACTTTGAGCACCTGATTGGCGATGACATCCACCAAGCCAGAGCGCTCAAAGCCACGGCTTAACACTAGCACCGCTGCCACGGTAATCACCGCCGGATGGCCAAAGCCTGCAAAGGCTTCATCCGCTGGCACCAGCCCGAGCATTACGGAACCTAGCAGGGCCGCCAAAGCAACCAAATCATAACGAAACCGGCCCCAGATAAAGGCCACTAGCGTAAGCCCCAGCACGATAAACACCAGCGTGCTGGGGGTCAGCCCTAAACTTTCCAGAGTCATTCGCGTGTCATCTCCCTATGTTGTCGCTCCTCTTCCCTAACACGGAAAGTTCGGAGTGTTCAGCATCACATTAGGCGATGACTATACAGCCGTACAAGCACTGAAAAATAGGAAAAAATAGCGCGCGGGTTAGCGTTTCATTCGTGCCAGTAACCGCTCAACGGCTTCTAGATGTTCCGGTTCGTTGTGGCACATGCCTTGGAACACGGCGCACACATCCAGAAACGGTTTCAGCTCCATATCCGGGGCCATTTTCATGAGCCGCTTGGTGAGGCGCGTTGCTCTCGGCGGCTGGGCCGCCATGCGGTTAGCATGGGCCAGAGCGGCTTCCATCAGTTGCTCCGGCTCCACGACTTCCAGCACTACACCATAGGCAAGCGCTTCATCAGCGCTGATCACTCGGCCTGAAAGGGTTAGCTCAAAGGCACGCTGGTAGCCAATTTGGCGCTGCATAAACCACGCCCCGCCATCGCCGGGGATGATGCCTAAATTAAGAAACGTCTCACCAAAACTCGCCTTGCGGGATGCAATACGCAAGTCGGCCATATTGGCCAAATCAAACCCGGCACCAATCGCTGCCCCGTTCACGGCGGCGATGATGGGCACTTCTACTTGATTGAGTGCCAGCGGCATTCGCTGAATCCCTTGCCGATAGCGCTCAGCGACTTCGGCTACGTCCCCCGCAAAGTCGCCGCCGCGTTCGGCCATGTCTTTTACATTACCCCCGGCACAGAAAGCGCTCCCCGCCCCTGTGATCACCAGCACCGAGACGTCCTGGCAACGGTTCACCCATGCGGCAGTGGCGACGATATCATCCACCAGCGCCGTGCCGGTAAGCGCATTGCGCACGTCGTGGCGGTTAAGAGTGAGCGTTGCCACACGGTTTTCCAGCGTTAGGGTAGCGTCGGTTAATTCAGGTAGTGTTCGGCTCATAAGTGGCGCTCCACAATAATTCGGGCATCGACGATGGCATAGTTAGCGGCAGAATGACCTTTCGGATAGGCAATCACCGGGTTCAAGTCTAGCTCGCAAATCTCCGGGTAGGCGTCCACCAATTGGGATACCTGCATCAGCAGTGACACCAGCGCCTGCTTATCGACACCCGCCGCCCCGCGCACCCCAGCCAGCACTTTTTGCGCTTTAAGTTGATCGACCATGGACTGCGCGTCGCGCAGGGTCAGCGGCAGCGAGCGGAAGGCCACGTCCTCTAGCACCTCCACAAAGATACCGCCCAAGCCAAACATCAGCACCGGGCCGAAAATCGGGTCGCGGAGCATGCCGATAATCACCTCAACGCCCTTCTCCGCCATTGGCGTGACCAGCACACCTTCTATCTGGGCGTTCGGGTCGTAAGCCTGGGCGTTTGAGTGAATGGCCTGAAAGGCATCGCGCAGTGCGGTGTCACCCACCAGGTTGAGCTTGACGCCGCCCGCGTCGGATTTATGCAGAATATCTTTCGAAACCACCTTCATCGCCAGCGGCCTGCTCTGCGTGCGCTGGGGTATCTCGGCGAGTTCGTCCTCACGACGCACCAGCCACTCCTCGGGCACCGCGATACCATGCTCCGCCAGCAGTGCCTTCGCTTCAAACTCCAGTAAATCGCGCCCTTCTGCCTTGGCCGCTTTTAGCATGGCCTTGCCTGTTTCCGATGGCGCGGCGGGCGCTATCGTCTCCTGCACTTGTTGGTTGGCTAGGTACTCTCCTCGCTCACCTAAAGCAGCAAGCACGCACACCGCATGCTCAATCGAGGAATACACCGGCAAACCGGCTTCGTGTAAACGGCGCAGCGCAGGCGGTTTGATGGGTGCGTAGAGGCTGTAAATCACCAGCGGCTTCTCGGAGGCTTGAGCAAGCTCTACCATGCGCTCCGCGCCACGCATCTCGTCGCCCATCAGTGACTCCGCAAAGCGCAGGCTATACCCGCCGAACATGCCGACCAGGAAGACGCTATCGACGCCTTCATCCGCCATCACCAGCTCAATGCAGCTTGCCAGCAGCGAGGGGTTCGCATCCGAGGAGCCCGCCACGTCCACCGGGTTAAGGGTAGACGCCTGAGGCAGTAACACCTCGCGCAGTGCAGAACGAGTGGCGTCGGAAAGCTCAGCCAGCGTCAGGCCCGCTTCAGCTAAACGATCGGCGGCAATGGTGGCTTGGCCGCCGCCGTCAGAAATCACCGCCACGCGCTTACCGGGGGCTTTTTGCAGCCTTCCCAAACCTTCCGCCACGGGCAGAATTTCATCGGAATACTGCACCACGCTAACGCCTGCCTGACGCAACAAATCGACGGTCATTTGATAACTACCGGCCAACGCACCGGTATGGGAGCTGGCAGCCTTTTGGCCCTGCTCGGTGGCACCGGATTTATACACCACCACCGGCTTCATGGCGGTCACGTCACGGGCAACTTTCAGAAACTGCTGCCCGTCACGGAAGCCTTCCACGTAGAGCGTCGCCACACGGGTATGCTCGTCTTCGCCTAGGTAGCGCAGGTAATCGTTAAAGCCGATATCACTCTGGTTGCCCGGGCCAACGTAGGTGCTAAACCCCACCTGCCCGTTGTGCTGGGCCTCCAGCGCCAAGGAGAGCAGCATATTGCCGGATTGAGAAACAATACCGATATCGCCCGGTTTGACGTTCTCCAGCGCCAGTAAGTTGATCTGATGGTGCAGGTTAAACATGCCGGAGGTATTCGGGCCGATAATACGCACACCGTGGGCACGGGCGGCCTCCATCATTTGCGCCTCCAATGCCGCCCCCGCTTCACCGATTTCGCCAAACCCGCTGGCAAGAATCACCGCCCCCTTCACGCCACGGCGGCCACACTCGGCAATCAGCGCAGGCACGGTGGCGGCAGGCGTACACAGCAGCGCAAGCTCGGGGCTGCCCGGCATCTCGGCAATAGAGGGCCACGCCTTCACACCTAGAATATGATCGGCTTTTGGGTTGATCGGGTAGATGCTCCCCCGGTAGCCGCCGTTGATCAGCCCTACCATGGCTTTATAGCCCCGCTTGGTCGGGTCCGCAGAGGCTCCAACGATGGCAATCCCGGTGGGGGCTAAGATGTCATGCAGCGGACTGCGGACTGGAAGATGACCTTCAATAGTGTTCATGGCGTAACCTGTTTGACAAAGAAGTGCGCGACGGCTTGATTCAGAACTCGTTTTTAAGGGTTAAGCCCATACTCATTGGCCCTGAAAATTAGGCGGGCGCCGCTCGGCAAAGGCATCGACCCCCTCTTGCCAGTCCTCGGTGGTGGAGCAGGTAAACACCGCATCCAGCTCCTGCTGCAGCTGGCTCTCCATGCTGGTATGGGCGCTGCGATTGACCAGCGGCTTGAGCATCGCCATAGAAACCGGTGCCTGCTTGGCAAGCCGCTCGGCGAGTGTTTGCGCTTCGGCCATCAGCTGCGCTTGGGGGTAGCTGGCCAGCGCCAAGCTGATCTTGGCGGCTTCTTGCCCATGAATTTTGTCGCCTAAATAGAGCAAGCGCCGGGCTTGGGTGAGCCCCACCAGTTGAGGCAGCAATTTTGAAACACCGCCGCCCACGCAAGTGCCAATACTGGTTTCTGGAAAACCAATCTGCGCCTCGTCAGCCATCACGATAAAATCGCAGGAGACCGCCATCTCCGCGCCAGCCCCCAGCGCATAGCCGTTCACAGCTGCTACCACCGGCTTACTGAGTTTGGCGATGGCTTCGCATACGTCGTTGCCCAGCTGCAAATACGCCCGGCGCTGAAACAGCGTGCGCTTAGCGCTGCCGTGGGCCTTCATATCGGCACCGACACAAAACGCGCGCCCTTCACCGGTCAGCACCACCGCCCTGACCTGAGGCGACTGCTGTGCCATTCGCAGCACATCCAGCAGTTCTTGGTAGAGCATTTCAACGACCGCGTTGAGGCGCTGCGGGCGATTCAGTCGTACGGTCAATACGCGAGCATTCAAACTCACCAGCAGCGTTTCATAATTGGGCAGCGCAGTAGCGTCAGCAGGCATGGTGCTTTTTCTAACCTCCTCGGATTAGTCGTCAAAACTTAACGAAACGTTTGTTTCTTTATTTTAAGTAAAAAGAAACGTATGTGTTTTTTTCGAACGATAGAGTAGTCGCTGGGACGACGTCAATACATCTGTAGCAAAAACATTTATCATTGGCACAAATGTTTTATTTTCATAAAAGAGGGTGCCATGCCAGACAACGCCACTCACGCCACCAGCCTGGACAGCATTCACCAGCAGCTAGCCGAGAGCTACGCGGCGCTTAGCCCACAGCTCAAGCGCGCTGCCAGCTATGTGCTGGAACATCCTGCAGAGATGGCGTTTCAGTCGATCCGCAAAACGGCTCAGGCAGCATCCGTCACTCCCTCCACCCTGGTCAGGCTAGCCAAGCGGCTTGGGTTCGAGAGCTACGAGCCGTTTCGGGAAGTGTTTCAATCGGCGGTACAGGCAGCGCCGGTGGAGCTATCCGGCCGCGCCAGCCAGTTGAAGCAGCAGCACAGAAACCCAGAAGCGGCGCTGTTTGCGGAGGTAGGCGACGCTGCTTTCGATAATATTGGCAGGCTGTTTACGGCGGATAACCAAACGCGAGTCAAAGAGGCCGCCGAGCGAATCTTGGCCGCGCGGCGAGTCGCCGTGGTCGGGTTTCGCGACACCTTCGCCTGCGCGTACCACTTTGCCTACGTGGGGCGCATTGCGATGCCGGAAGTGACGCTCATTCGCGGACAGGAGGGAGGCTTGCTCACCGAGTTGGCCCCGTTCAACGAGCAGGATGTGGTGGTGGCGTTTGGCTTTGAACCCTACTGCGCCGAGACGGTGAAGGCGCTGGAGATTACTCGCGCCAACGGCGTGCAGGCGATTGTAATTACCGACACGCTGCGCTCACCGTTAGTGCCGGGGGCCAGCGTAACGTTTACCGTTGCCAACGCTACGCCGCACTTTTTCCCGTCGATATTAGCGGCAATTACGCTCAGCGAAGCGATTCTGGCGGAGTGCGTGGCATTCGGCCCCGACCAACTGGTCGATAACGTGACCCGCTTTGAGAGCCGAATGCGTCAGTTGGGAGCGTATATAGAAATTGCCTAAACAGTCGCTTAGTAATGTCATCAGACCGGAACAACCCTAGGCGGGGGCGCTGTGAATCCCTCCATGGACGCTACTTTCGCCATCCATGGCCAAAGACCCCCGCTACGGGATGGTTCCGATCATCTCTAGTACCATTATCACGGCAATAAAATAGTAGAACCGGTGGTTTTACGGCTCTGTAGCGCATCCTGAGCCTTACCAGCGTCTTGCAGCGGGTAGCGGTTGGCCACGTCAATTTTGATTTTGCCGCTCTCGATCATGGCGAAAAACTCGTCGCACATCATCTCCAGGCGCTCACGGGTGTCGGCGTAGCCGTTCAGGCTTGGGCGAGTCACAAAAAGCGCGCCTTTTTGATTCAAAATACCAATATTCACGCCATCCACAGGGCCAGAAGAGTTGCCGAAACTCACCATCAGCGAGCGGGGCTTCAAGCAGTCCAGCGACATTTCCCAGGTGTCTTTACCCACCGAGTCATACACCACGTCACACATCTCGCCGTTGGTCAGCTCGCGCACCCGCTCTACCACGTTCTCTTCGGTGTAGTTGATGGTCGCCCATGCACCGTTGGCCATGGCTAGGTCAGCTTTTTCCTGAGAGCTCACCGTACCAATCAGCTTCACTCCTAGCGCTTTAGCCCACTGGCAGGCAATAGAGCCAACGCCCCCGGCCGCCGCGTGGAACAGAATGGTCTCACCGCCTTTAAGCTCATAGGTTTGACGCAGCAGATACTGCACCGTTAAACCTTTCAGCATGCTGGCGGCAGCGGTGTCGAAATCGATAAAATCCGGCAGTTTGACGACTTTGGACGCAGGCAGCGTGTGCAGTTCGGCGTATGCGCCCAGCGGGCCTTGGGCGTAAGCCACCCGGTCACCCACTTTGACATGCGTGACGCCCTCACCGACCGCATCCACAATGCCCGCGCCTTCGGTGCCTAGCCCTGTTGGCATGGCGGGCGCAGGGTAAAGTCCCGTACGGAAGTAGATATCGATAAAATTCAGCCCCACCGCTTTGTTAGCGATGCGCACTTCACCGGCAGCGGGAGCGGCAGGTTCGACATCGACCCACTCCAATACCTCTGACCCACCAGTGTTAGCAAGTTGTATACGCTTAGACATCAATGACACTCCTGTTGTTAATTATTGGACATACCCTGCGCGCTATCCAACCGCGTTGAGCGTCATTAATCAAGCCATTAGCTCACTAGGCCGACACGTCGTCGTCATGCACCCATGCTAAACTTGGCAACATTGTGCTTCATGACGCTCAATTGGCGACCACTACACGGAGTGGCTATGACCCATCCCGCAATTTCTGTCCCCACGCTCATCGCCCACCGCGGCTACTCCGCTGCCGCGCCCGAAAACACCCTCGCAGCCGTACGCGCCGCCCACCAAGCAGGCGCAACCTGGGTGGAATTGGATGTACAGCTACTGAAGGATGATACACCGGTCATCTGGCACGATGGCGACGTTCGCCGCTGCTCGGATGGCCGTGGCGAGCTCGCCAACCTGACATGGCAACAGGCACAGCAGTTAAATGTGGGCAGTTGGTTTGGTGATCGGTTTGCGGGGGAAAAGATGGCCAGCCTGGAGGCTATGCTCGCCCTGCTCAACGAGCTGGAGATGGGCGTTAACTTAGAAATCAAGGTCAACAAAGGGCGTGACCCCATCCGCTTGGTGGACGTGGTACTGCCTGCTGTTCTCACTGCCCTCCCCCCTGAGCGCCTAGTGATCTCGTCGTTTGACCCCGTCGCCTTAGCCCACTGTCGCCATCATGCCCCCAAAGAGGCCCTGGCGTTAGGCGCGCTGTTTGGCAGTGTGCCCAAAAATTGGCGCGAACAGTGCGAAGCGGTCGAGGCGTTTAGTATTCACCCTCATTGGCCGCGGCTCAAACAGACCCAGGCCGCCGCCATGTGCCGCGACGGTTACCAAATTCTTTGCTACACCGCCAACGACCCCAGCGCGTTTGATAGCCGCTGGGCCTGGGGCATTGCCAGCGCCATTACCGATGAACCTGCTGCCTTTAAACGCTACCTAGACAACCGACAGCGCGCAGGCCAGCCCGCTTAACCTGTTTAACCTGTTTACATTCAGGCAATGAGACTGGGGCAACGTCACTGGGACAACGTAATAAGGAGAACGATGAACTATCTTGGTGCGCACGTTAGCGCGGCGGGCGGCGCGGATCAGGCCGTCCTTCGTGCTGTTGACATTGGTGCAACGGCGTTTGCGCTGTTCACCAAAAACCAGCGTCAGTGGAAGGGGAAACCGCTAACGGACGAGGCCATCGCGGCCTTCAAGCAGGCCTGCAAAACCTACGGCTTTGGCCCTGAGCAGATTCTGCCCCACGACAGCTATCTGATTAACCTGGGCCACCCAGAAGCCGAGGGGCTGACCAAGTCCCGCGCGGCGTTTTTGGATGAGATGCAGCGCTGCGAGCAGCTAGGGCTGACGCTGCTCAACTTTCATCCCGGCAGCCACCTGAACAAGATCAGCGAAGCCGAGTGCCTGGCGCGTATTGCCGACTCGATCAATGAAGCGCTGGCTGACACCCAGGGCGTGACCGCCGTGATCGAAAACACCGCGGGCCAAGGCACCAACCTCGGCTGGCGTTTTGAGCACTTGGCCGAGATTATCGATCAGGTGGAGGATAAATCCCGGGTGGGTGTGTGTATCGATACCTGCCACGCTTTCGCTGCCGGGTACGATCTCCGCACCCGCGACGCGACACAGGCCACCCTGGATGAGCTTGGCAAGGTCGTAGGTTTTGAGTACTTGCGCGGCATGCATTTGAACGATGCCAAAAGCGCCTTTGCCAGCCGCGTTGACCGCCACCACAGCCTGGGTAAGGGCAATATTGGGTTCGATGCCTTTAGCACCATTATGCAAGACGAGCGCATCCACGGCATTCCGATGATTTTAGAGACCATCGAACCCGAGATCTGGGCCGACGAGCTCAACTGGCTGCGCGCTCAAGTGCCAGAGGCCGCGCCGGGTAAGTAGTGAATCACGTCGTGAAAGCGTAATCGCGTCGCGGTGTTATTGCGCATGGCGTGGGGCCGGTCAGCAAAAAAGCGCAGCCCCTCGCCTGCCCGCAGCGTTTGCCAGCGCTCGTCAATGCGTAGCTCCATCTCTCCTTCCACCACCACGATGTGCTCCACCACCCCGCTAGCGTGCGCCGACGATTCACTGAGCGCCCCAGGGGCGAGCTCGATCATGAACATCTCGAAACCCAGCAGCGGGTCGTAAGAAAACAGCAGCCGCGCCTGCATACCGGCGCTGTCGTCGCCCCATACCGATTCCCAACCATCCCGGTGCAGTTCTCCTAATGCGGGCTTGTCGCTATCGAACAGCGTCGAAAACGACACCCGAAAGCCGCTGGCAATCTTCCAGAGCGTCGAGACCGTCGGACTGGACTCGCCCCGCTCGATCTGGCCGAGCATGGCTTTGCTCACCCCGGTTTCACCGGCAGCACGATCCAGGCTCCAGCCACGCTCTTTGCGCAGTTGCCGCACCGTTCCCGCAATATGTTCCGCAATGGTGTGTGGCTCACTGGCCATTGGCTTCTCCTGACTACCGCTTTGAACATTGTGACGCAGCCTGCTGCCACTATTGTGCGCTATAACGCACAGTGGTAACGTGAAAGACGTGCGCTATAACGCACATCTTGCCATCACCGCTTGGGAGAGGCCACCCATGGAAGCACCATGCACCTGCCACGACTCCGCTGCGCCCAGTCTTTGGCGCGATATTAGTTTGTCTACGGTCATTGCGGGCTTCGTCGCCGTGGTGATTGGCTATACCAGCTCAGCGGCGATTATTTTCCAAGCGGCGGCGGCCGCAGGGGCCAGCACGGCGCAAATCAGCTCATGGCTGTGGGCTCTAGGCATTGGGATGGGCTTGACCTCTCTAGGGCTGTCGCTGCGCTACCGGATGCCGCTATTAACGGCGTGGTCGACACCGGGAGCGGCGTTTCTGGCGACGAGTCTTCCCGGCATTCCTATCGAAGAAGCTATCGGCGCGTTTCTGTTCTCAGCGCTACTGATCACCTTATGCGGGGTCACGGGGCTGTTCGAGCGCTTGATGCGCCACATTCCCAGCACCATTGCCTCCGCCATGCTGGCCGGTATTCTGCTGCGCTTTGGACTTGAGCTTTTTAACGTGATGGAGCGTCAGTGGCTGCTGCCGCTAGCCATGCTGGCCGCCTGGGTCGCAGGCAGGCGTTTATGGCCCACGCTGGCAGTGCCGGGGGTGCTACTCACCGGCGTGGCGATTGCACTGTTACAAGGCCAAATAAGCACGCAAGGTATTCCGCTCACGCCCACGCTCCCAGTTTTTACCGCCCCCGCGTTCAACCCAATGACACTGCTGAGTATTGGCGTACCGCTATTCGTGATTACCATGGCGACTCAAAATCTGCCCGGCGTGGCGGTACTGCGGGCGGCAGGCTACCACCCCAACAGCTCGCCGCTGATCGCCTGGACAGGCGGCGCTACGCTACTGCTCGCACCGTTTGGTGGTTACGCGCTGAACATGGCTGCCATTAGCGCCGCCGTGTGCATGGGGCCGGATGCTCATCCCAACCCCAAACGGCGCTATACCGCAGGTGTTGCCGCAGGCGTTTTCTATATAACCATGGGTATTTTTGGGGCAACGGTGACCGGCATTTTTAACGCCCTGCCCAGCGCTCTCGTCTTGGCACTGGCAGGTATTGCGCTGCTGGGTACTCTAAGCGGCGGTTTATCAGGCGCATTTGAAAAAAGCGAACAGCGCGATGCGGCCATCGTGACGTTTTTGCTGACCGGTTCGGGCATTACGTTGCTGGGGATCGGAGGAGCCTTTTGGGGCTTGGTGGCTGGCTTAGCGGTATTGAAAATCACCACAGCGAAAGCAGCATCCTAAAAAGCTGTGCGGCAATACATAAACGCCCCTGGCAGGTTAACCTACCAGGGGCGTTTAAGACATCCGTTCAGATAAAGACGCCAACCCTCTACATCGTGGCCAGCCGCTCTTCATCCAGCACGCCCGACATCCGAACCATGGCTAGCGCTTCATCCAAGCTGCCCATCTCTTCAATCACCAGCAGCTCGTTCTCCAAGCTAACCGGCTGGCCCGCTTTATCTGACAGCAGCTTCTCTAATGAAGCCATATCCATAGCGTCGTCTAAATGGTGAATATCCACCGATGCGCTACTCGCGCTGGGCAGGTAGATAGTGCCATTAGAGAAATCCACGGCATAGGCAATCACCCCTGGAACGATGAAAAACAGCAAACCCACGCCATTGGCAATCGCCACCACCGGGTCAACATCACCGCTCAACTGCCCCTTACGTTCAGGGTAAAACATGGTACCGCAACCGCTTAATGTCACAATGGAGACACCTACAACGGCCCCCGTTAACCAACGGCGAACTGCTTGCTGCATGGAGGTTCCCTCGAAATCTTAACGTACCGATAGCCAATATCGTCGCGCTTATTATGTTCAAATCAAGGGCTATCGCATCAAAAGCAGCTTGATTCTAGCACACTTCAAGATCAGCACACGCTTGGCAGCCTAGTAAGGATTTTGCCGCCTTACCCGCTTAGCCGTACAATGCCGAATTCAACGCTCAATTAAGCGCTACGTTCGACACAACGATTCAGCATCACCGCTACCAACCAAGGAATGCTCACGCCCATGCGCGCCAGCCAATTATTGATTGCGACATTAAAAGAAACCCCGGCCGACGCTGAAGTTATCAGCCACCAGTTAATGCTGCGCGCCGGGATGATCCGCCGTCTCACCTCGGGCCTGTACACCTGGCTGCCCCTGGGGCTGCGCACCCTGCGCAAAGTAGAAGCCATTGTGCGTGAAGAGATGAACCGCGCCGGTGCCCAAGAAGTATTGATGCCCGCCGTTCAACCCGCCGACCTGTGGCAGGAGTCTGGCCGCTGGGAACAGTACGGCCCTGAGCTGCTGCGTTTAAAAGATCGCCATGACCGCGATTACTGCGTGGGCCCGACTCATGAAGAAGTCATCACTGACCTGGTGCGCAAAGAGATCGCCAGCTACAAGCAGCTGCCGGTGAACTTCTACCAGATTCAAACCAAATTCCGTGATGAGATTCGCCCGCGCTTTGGCGTGATGCGCTCGCGTGAGTTCATCATGAAAGATGCCTACTCCTTCCACCTGGACGAAGCCTCGCTCAAAGAGACTTACCAAGGCATGTACGACGCCTATTCGCGTATTTTCACGCGCCTGGGCCTCGACTTCCGCCCGGTAATTGCTGACAACGGCTCCATTGGCGGCACGGGCTCTCACGAATTCCACGTGCTGGCCGACTCCGGCGAAGACGATATCGTGTTCTCCAACGCATCTGATTACGCTGCTAACATCGAAAAAGCCGAAGCGCTGCCCGCACCGTTGGGCAGCAACGTTGAGCGCGCGGCCCCCAGCGAAGAGATGCGTTTGGTTGATACACCGGATGCCAAAACCATCGCCACGCTGGTAGAGCAGTTCAAGCTGCCCATTGAGAAAACCGTCAAAACGCTGATGGTTCACGCGGCGGAAGGTGGTCTCATTGCGCTGCTGGTACGCGGCGACCACGAACTCAACGAAGTCAAAGCGGAAAACCTGCCTCAGGTAAAAGCCCCGCTGACCATGGCCAGCGAAGAAGAAATTCGTGCCGCTGTGGGTGCAGGACCGGGCTCTTTAGGCCCAGTCGGTTTAGAAATGCCAATCATCATCGACCGCAGCGTTGCCTTAATGAGCGACTTCGGCGCGGGTGCCAACGTCGATGGCAAGCACTACTTCGGCATCAACTGGGAGCGTGATGCGGCCCTGCCTCAAGTCGCTGACCTACGTAACGTCGTAGAAGGCGACCCGTCACCCGATGGTCAAGGCACGCTCTCAATCAAGCGCGGCATCGAAGTCGGCCACGTGTTCCAGCTTGGACAGAAGTACTCCGAAGCGATGAATGCCAGCGTGCTGGGCGACAACGGCAAAACCAGCCACCCGTGGATGGGCTGCTACGGCGTTGGCGTGACCCGCGTGGTCGCGGCAGCCATTGAACAGAACCACGATGAGTCTGGCATTATCTGGCCCAATGCGATTGCGCCGTTCCAGGTCGCGCTAGTACCGATGAACGCGCATAAGTCACAGCGCGTGCGTGAAGAGTCCGAGCGCCTCTACCAAACGCTGACCGCCGCTGGTTTAGACGTACTGCTGGACGACCGCGATACGCGCCCTGGCGTGAAGTTTGCCGACCTGGAACTGATGGGCGTCCCACACCGTTTGGTGATTGGCGACCGTGGCCTGGACAACAGCGAGCTGGAGTACAAAGGCCGTCGCGATAGTGAAGCCACCATGATTCCTGCCGACAAGATTGTCGACTTCCTGCGTGAACAAGCGGGCCTTGTTAGCGCAGAGTAATCGGCAGGTATGTCACTGAGCACTCCTTGGCGGCGTTTGTCGCCTCGGTACGTGAAGTGGGTGCTGATGGGCAGCCTGATGGTGGCTGCCCACCCCGCGCCAAGCGTAGCGGAGCCTGCGCTACGCCCCACGCTGGAAGCAGCCGACCCACAAACGCCCTACGTTCAGTGGCAGTTACAACAGTGGCGCAGCCGTATGGATGCGCCGCTTTCCCGCTTTGTCGCCTCGCCCGAACAACGCCACACCTTACTCACTCGACTCTACCAAGAGGCCCGGCTGGCCGGGTTACCGCCTGAGCTGGTGCTGGCGTTAATCCAGGTAGAAAGCGCCTTTAATGCCGATGCGGTCTCCTCGGCGGGCGCGGTAGGTCTCATGCAGATCATGCCTTTTTGGGTCGATGAGCTTGGCCTGCCCATGGACGACCTTACCGAACCCAACCGCAACCTACGCTATGGGTGCACGATTTTAGCCCACTACCTTGCCATCGAACGGGGTGACTTTACCCGCGCTCTCGCTCGCTACAACGGCAGCCTGGGGAAGACGTGGTACCCGGAGCGAGTACTCAAAGCATGGCGAGATCACTGGCGCTAAGCGTTAACGTCTTTAATTAATCCAGCGTGATAGAACTGCGCGAGTAGCTGCGCCACGTCTTGGCGTACCTGCTCAAATTTTGCGCCTGCAAAAAAGCCTGTGAGCGTGTCACTCACGGAGTCAAGATCCAGCGGTTCGTGATTCAACAGCGCCCACACAGCCCGGCTGGTGGTGTTCAGCCGATGAATCGCGCCGCCCTCCTCGGCAATCACAAATAGCTCGTCGCCTAGCGGAAACTCAAACGCTGCCTCACTGGCCTGCCACTGGCGCGCATCCGTTGGCTCAAGGGCAGGTATCACGTCAGGAGTATCGCAACGGGGCTGGCTGGTCAATGCCAAGCTCTCTAGGGTGTCACTACCCCAGCGTTTCGTGAGCCACTGGGCTGCATCAAAGGCATCACGGTAGCGCAGCAGAAAACAGGGTAAGCCCTGAAGCAGTGGCAAGAAGCGCTCGATCAGCGCCTGGTCAGATTCGTGCTCGGCAAAATTTTGCTGTAACAGCTGCCATAACCCATCGCCTGGCTGAAGGCGGGTAAGCTGGGGCTCGTTTAGCGATTCATCGCGGTCAATCAGTAATATCGCCCCCAGCGGGCAGCGCTGGCCGTTGCTAGCTAACTGCGTATTGTCCAAACGAAGATAACCATAGCGGGCATCCTGAGGGCCAAGGTGCGTTTGTACAAACTGACGAAACTCCAGAGACATCGCGTCAGGAAGCGGTAGCCGCAAGCGAGGTGCCACGCCCAGCGCAATCCCTTCCCCTTGCTTGTTGAGCGCCAGCACATCATCACCAAACACACGCTGCCCAGCCGCTGCAAAGGCGGCGGTTAAGGTGCTTTTGCCCGCCCGGTATGTATCGGGAAAAATCACTAGCTGGCCATTGATTTCCACTGATCCGCAGTGCAAACCCACTAACTCCGGGTGACGATAAAAATACGCGCCGGCCGCATCCGCGATAACGCTACAAGCGGTTCCTACCGCGCTGTCCAGCAGCGCCCCTTCAGGAAGCGCGGGCGCCTCTTGCCAATACCCCTGCGGGTGCCGCCATACGCAGATCTCCGGCGATTGGGTTTGCGCGGCGCAAGGCGTCAAGGGCCAGCCTGGCATGGCGGCTGTTAGGACGGGCAGCAACTCGTCGGCATTCACTAACCGAAGGCAAGGCCCAACGCCTTCTAGCGTATAATCTTGATGATGGCTCGGCATAGCCGTACCCCTACCAGCGCGGCAGTACCCGGCTTAGGCGAATTTCAATGACGCCGTCACGCTCCCAACGTGAGCGCTGGGGCCGAGAATAGTAACGCTCAGGATAGCCATGGCCATGGCGTGAATGATGCTGATGAGAATGGCGCGCTCTGGAATAATCAGGGCGGGAGTAACGGGGGCGCGAATAGTGCGGTCGAGAATAATGAGGGCGAGAGTAGCTAGGACGCGAATAGCTAGGCCGTGAGCGACTTGGGCGCGAATGGCGATGCTCGCGGGCTTCGGCCTGCCCCATTGATAACAAGGTAGGCGCAACGTAAAGGGCAGCTGCACCTAAACCCAGACTAGCCAGTACCTGACGGCGCGAATGGCGCTTATTTAACAAGTCTTTGGTGTTATCGGTATCTTTACTCATCACACGTCTCCTGGTCGATAAGGCAAACAGGTTAACGAACACTGTTTCTGAAATTACCCTAGCCTTGCCAACCAAGCGACACCATAGTTTGCGCTTGTCTTCCCTATTGTTTACTCTTTTTTACTTTCTGTGAGTATATCGTTAGTGCGAAAGCATGACTTTTCAACACAATAGTTACATGATTAGCCACTTCGATTGCCCTTATTTAGGTACCTCCCCATGCTCTTATCGCGTAATGGCTCATGCTTTTCTCCATCTGCCTGGCCATTAGGCTGTTTGGCCGCATTATTCAGCTTACACGCTCATGCGGCAAACGTTAGCGTAACGGATGTGGAGGGAACGCCTTTAGAAAACGCTGTCGTTGAAGTTTATTTTGAAAAAGCGATGCCCTCTGAAGTGCAAACTAACAATATTATCCAACGGGATGCCACGTTTAACCCCCACGTAACAACGGTACCCACCGGTAGCTATGTGGCATTTCCAAATGAAGACACTACTCGCCATCATGTTTTCTCTTTCTCGCCTGCAAAAACATTTGATCTTGAGCTATTTCTGAGCGAAACACCGCCGCCTGTTCATTTTGAACAAGCAGGTGTCGTGGTGCTCGGCTGCAATATCCACGACCAAATGCAAGCGTTTATTGTAGTAAGCGATGCCCCCTACGCGGCCCTCACCAATAGCACAGGCACGCTCGAACTACCTGAACTTCCCGAAGGTCGCCACCGTATGCGGATATGGCATAGCCGTGTGGATGATAGCCAAAACGTCTGGTGGGAAGGCGAGATTAGCGACACCGATAACATTACCGTGGCACTAGAGCTAAACGCCCTCCCGCCGCAACCTCCTAAGCTCTCACCCTTGCAGCAACGTTTCCGTGATGCGACGCACAACCATTGATGACAGGCGCTGACAACTGCGCCTTTTAATTTCAGAGGTGACTATGCGCTTTCGCACGCGCTTGACACTAGTGCTACTGACGGTAGTAATCATTTCGCAGCTCGCCACAGGTGTGGCGTTTTTGCGTGCCACCCAAAACGATGCGCTAGCTAAGGGTAACCAGCGCCTAGAGGTAGGAGCACGTGTATTTCAACAGCTGCTCGATATTCGAGGCGAGCAGTTGCGCAATAACGTAGCGATTTTGGCTGACGATTTTGGTTTTAAAAGCGCCGTCGCCACCGAGGATACAGCCACTCTCTTTTCAGTGCTGGCGAATCATGGGGATCGTGCAAGCGCTGATATGGTAATGCTCAGTGATTTAAGCGGCAATGTGCTAGCCAGCAGCCATCACCCGGAAGACAGCCGGATGCCTTTCCCCGAGCTGTTTGAGCGCGCCCAGCAAACGGGCAGCGGCGTGGGTGTGGTCATTGCCGCAGGCGAACCCTACGAATTTGTGCTCATGCCTGTACGTGCGCCTAATCTGATTGGCTGGGTCGGTATGGGCTTTCTGATTGACGAAGGGGTAACCGAAGAGATCAATGCACTAACCGGCCTGGAAATCAGCATTGTTACCTATGATGCCAGCGGCAATATCAGCTATCTCGCCAGTTCGCACCAGGCGCAACTGGCGATGGGCCTAATGAGCGGCCATAGCGATAAACTGATGGAAGGCGCCTACACAGCCCGCAGCCAAATGTCGGAAGATGACAATTACCTGTCTTATGCTTCCACACTGCTAGCAGACCAACAGCATCAATCCTTTGCCTTAATTCAGCTATCCCGTGAAGAGCTACTAGGTGCCTATAGCCATTTACAGTGGCAGCTATTAAGTATTGTCGCTTTGATGCTACTGCTGACCCTGGCAGCGGCCATGTGGAGCGCCCGCAGCATTAGTCAACCGCTGATTGCCCTGGCACAGGCCGCGAAGCGCATTGGCCAAGGCGAGCGTATTGAACACATTTCAAGCGGCAGCTCGGTCACAGAAACTAACCAGTTGGCCACTACCCTGCTCTCCATGCAGGAAGATATCGCCAAGCGCGAAGCCACGCTGTTGCACCAATCGCGCCATGATCTTTTGACCAACCTGCCTAACCGAGTCAGCGCTTTTGAAGATATTCAGCGGTTAACTCAGCGGGGGCAACCTTTCACACTGCTGCGCTTTTCGATCAACGATTTTCGCAGCATTAACGACACCTTCGGCTACGAATTGGGCGACCATCTGCTAGTGACGCTCGCCAAGCGCATGCAAGACCTGCCTTCTCCGGTCATGAAGTCTTACCGCCTAGACGGTGACGAGCTGATGCTGGTGCTTGAGCAGGCAGATGTTAACCGGCACAAACGCGAAGAGATCATGGAGTTGATCAGCGAACCCATCAGCCTGGATAAATCGCTGATTATGCCTTCGCTCTCCGCCGGGGAAGTCAACTATCCCGCACATGGCGACAACGCCCAGCTGCTGCTGCGCCGCTCGGATATTGCGCTCGACAAAGCCCGGCGTCATCGCCATAGCCACGAGCGCTATGAAGAAGGCCAGGATGAGCAGCATCTACGTCAGCTGATGCTCATCCGCGACCTTCAGGAGGCCGTCGATAATGGCGAGCTGTGGATGGCCTACCAGCCGAAGGTGGATACCACCACGGGCCGTGTTTGCCAATTTGAAGCGCTGATGCGCTGGCGTCACCCCACCCTCGGGTTTGTGCCCCCGGATGAGTTTATCGGCTTGGCCGAGCGTTCGGGCAATATTGGGCTACTGTCAGACTGGATGTTAGCCCACGTCTGCGAACAACTTCATCACTGGAAACGCCAAGGCCACCACCTCTCTGTGGCGATCAACCTTTCCGCCAGCGATGTCATTGACCCTGGCCTACCCATGCATATCACCGAGCTTTTTGAGAGCTACGATTTAACGCCTGACCAGTTGGCGCTGGAAGTCACCGAAAGTGCCGTGATGCAGGATGTAGAAGCTGCTACAGAAACGCTGATGGCGCTCAGCCAGATGGGCCTAAAGATCGCCATAGATGATTACGGCACCGGTTACTCATCACTTGCACAAATTAAGCGCCTACCGGTGGATGAGCTGAAAATCGATAAATCTTTTGTCTTGAAAATCGACACTCAGCAAGAAGACCTCACCATCGTCCGTTCGACGATCGAGATGGGCCATCACTTGGGGCTAAAAATTGTTGCGGAGGGGGTAGAGAACAGCGCCAGTGCGGAGATTTTGAGCCAGCTGCGCTGCGACTACCTGCAGGGCTACTGGATTTCCAAACCCATGCCTGCCGATGCCATTACCGGCTGGCTAGATGAGTTTAAGCCATTGCACCTCTCGACCGCGGCAATAAATTAACGAAAAAAGGGAATACTATGCGCAAAAATGGCTCATCAAAGCAGCGCACCATCGTAGCGGCAGCAGCGCTCAGCGCTCTGTTAGCAGCAACGCCCAGCGTGGCGGGTAGCCGCATTTTAGGTACAGGCGCGGTAAGTGCCATTGAAGGAGCGGCAGGGGGTGGCCTTTCTCCCTGGGCGGTACTTTCCAGCACTGCAAGCGACGATGAGATAGGTGTCACTGCTGCCGCCACTCGGGCGTGGGTCGATGATTATCAGCTCACCGTCACCGGCGCCAGCGTCAATCTCCACGACCGCATGGAATTTTCGATTGCCCGCCAAACCTTCGAGCTTTCCACCCTCGGTGGCGAGCTAGAGCAGGATATTTATGGCGCGAAAGTGCGCCTGTTTGGCGATGTGCTTTATCACCCGCTGGGCGTGTGGAGCGCGGGCGTCATGCACAAACGTTTGGTGGATGGCACCGTGCCCACGGCCCTAGGCGCAGATGATGTGAACGGCACCGATGCCTACCTGAGCGCCAGCAAGCTGCTGTTTAACGCCTTTTTAGGCCGTAATGTTCTACTTAACGCCACGTTACGCAACACATCCGCTAACCAGGGCGGGCTTTTAGGGTTTGGGGGCGATCAGGGCGGCCGCGCCTGGATGGCGGAAGGCAGCGTTGGCGTCTTCGTTACGCCTAATTGGGTAGTGGGCACCGAGTACCGCCAAAAGCCGGATAACCTCAGCGCCGCCGATGAAGAGGATTGGCAAAGCGTATACAGCGCCTACTTCTTTAATAAGCATGTTTCGCTCACCGGCGCTTGGCTAGATCTTGGCGATATTGCAGGTCTGCCCTCCCAGCGTGGCGGCTACCTCTCATTACAGGCGGCGTTTTAAACCGCTCTTGCCACTTCACCGAGCTGCGTAAAAGACTACAAGGGCTATGTAAAAGGAACCGCCATGGGACTGTTAAACACGACGTTGAAAAGCACTTCGCGCAGCCTGCTAATGGCCAGTGCGTTCATCGGTACGCTGCTGCTAACCGGTTGTGCTCAGCATCACCAACACGCCACGCTGTATGAGCGTATCGGCGGCCAGCCCACCATTGAAGCCGTGGTCGAAAACCTGCTTTACCGCATTGCCGACGACGAAGAGATCGTCAGCTACTTTGCCAATAGCAATATTGACCTGTTTGCGGCATCACTGGCCTCTCAGCTGTGTGATGTAAGCGACGGCCCCTGCCAGTACGAAGGCCCACCCATGGACCGCGCCCACCAAACCATGGGCATTACCGATGCGCATTTTAATCGAGTAGTGGAGTACCTGGATGCGGCCATGGTAGAGGAAGGGGTGCCGCTGGCGGCCCGCAACGATATGCTAGGCCGCCTGGCACCGATGTACAAAGATGTTATGCGCTTGCAGTAACCTGCCAGCCATCACGCCCCGCTGTTTTCACCTGATAGAGCGCTTTGTCGGCCGCCTCATAGGCCATCGCAAACGAGTTTGCATCGGCCACAAAGTGCGTTCCCCCAATACTTAAGGTGACATCTTTGTTATCGGGATGGGCAGGGTGCGAGAACTGCGCCGCCTCAAGCTTTACTTGTAACGCCTCACAATACTGGGTCAGCGCTTGATCAGTGGGACACGGCAGCAACGCGGCAAACTCATCGCCCCCAAGGCGATATAGCGTGGCCTCGGCACCGAGCGCATCCCCTAGTAAATTCGCCAGCAGGCGCAGCAGGCGGTCCCCCTCAGGGTGGCCCAAGGCATCGTTATACTGCTTAAAGAAATCGATATCGACCAGAATCAGCCCCATGGAGCGGCCTGAGTAAGCGGCGACATCCTGATGGAGCGCACTGCGGTTACCGATACCGGTGAGTGGGTCGCGCATTGCGCGGGCCATCCAGGAGAACTTCTCGGCAGTTGCCCGTTCGGTGCGCCGCAATTGGCGCTCGTGCATCGCCCAAAAGAGCAAGCCTAAGACAAAAATCAGCAGACTGGAGTAGATCAATACCTGATTATGACGGCGCGTGCTGGAGGAGAAATCATTGATGGCCATACCACGGCGATCCAGCTGATCCATCTCAATACGAGTTAAGCACTCCACTGGAATAAACAGCGCATGGGCCGCATCGAAAGGATCGATCTGTTGGGCGTCAATGAGCTCAGCCAACTCATCTATCAACGCTAGGCTGGATGCAGTGCAGGCGTAATACTGGTGGTAGATATGCACATCAAACAGGCCATAGGCCAGGTCCAATGAAAGGCGCGCTTCGCTTAGCTCAACGGGCGACGAGGCTATCAGCAGCTTTTCCTGGGCGCGCTGCACGTAACCACGTGCACGAGTCGCCAACTGTTGGCCAGTTAAGCTGCCCGTCTGGCTGAAATAAGCCTGTATTTCTGGGTAAACCCAGCGCGCCTCGTACACAATCAGTACCATCAGCCCAACAAAGCTCATAAGGCTTAGTGTCAACCATGTGACGTAACGCCGCCCTCCACGCCGTAAGCGTGACGAGACCGGCGATTTATTAGGCGGCGTGGCACTCACCATTGCGCCTCAATACTGCGAATCATCCAGACCCAATCGTTGAAATCACGCAGGTTAGCCACATCGCGGCCCGAATATTCGCGCTCAACTAACCGAATAGGCCCCCGTGAGCGTAGCGTCAGCGGCTCGCCATCTTCAAACGTCACCAAGTACCAGGTTGGGTCATCCCAGCCCCCCAGGCTCACTTCGTAGTCATCCCAGGCCGTAAAGTGCAATGCTGGCGGTATCTCACCAAAGTGTTCGATTAAAAAATCACGAAACGCAACGCCGCGCATTTCAACGTCGCGGCCCTGATAAGGGTCGAACACTGTAAACGTGACATCCGATTGGTGGCGTAGCTCGCCGAGCGCAATCTTTTGCGTTGACTCACCATTAATCAGGCTTAATGCCTGAGCATTTGCCGAGACAGGTGCCCCCCCAACAGTGGTAAAGACGAGTACTAATCCTGCTTTTATTAGCGCCCCACAGCGCCAATGCATCGGCAAGCGTGAAAAGACAGCATTCATAGCAGTGAATTTCCTAATGTGGTTGAGTACTTTAGGCTTAAATCAGGCACTTTACCAAAGCATAACTGCCAATGCGCTTCAACGGTTATTAATACAACTTAAAAAAAAGACGCAAAAAAGCCGGCCCCTTGGGCCGGCAACAGGAAGCTTACACATTAACGTAAGCCCCCTCCCCTGACGACTGACACAGCCTGCTGAATTAAGGCTTCTTACGTTCATCCTTACGCAAATGGTCACGTACCACAAAGCCTACCCAACCGACCATAAAGGTGATCATTAGCGCGACAGTAACTAGGCCGAAAATTACCGCATCATCCCAGTACATGGTGCTCCCCTCCCGCCGTGATGTATGGGGCCATCGTACTGCGTTCAGAGAAGGGGAAACTGACCTGGGTCAAGCTTTTAAAATGGTGGCCGCAAGGGTAAACGGGAACTTGATACAGGTCAGTTTTTAACGCGCTTCACCCGATAAAAACGGCTTTTTTAGAGCACTTTACGGTCTTCTACTTTGCTGTGCTCGGTGCCCGGTGGCAGCGGATGGCCTTTAGCAAGCTCTGCACGGGTGGCATCGCGAACGTCTAGAATCTTCACCTGATAGCGCAGCGTATGGCCCGCCAAGGGGTGGTTGGTATCCACCGTGACGGTATCGCCGTCGATGTTCAGCACGGTGACGATCTGCGGGCCAGCCTCGCCTTCGGTTTGAAAACGGCTGCCTGGCTCAATTTCCGCACCGCCAAACGACGCGCGACTCACCTCTTGCACCAACTCTTCGTTACGCAGGCCGTAAGCATCAGCGGGAGCCAGCGTGACGCTTAGTTCATCACCTGCGGCTTTGCCGGTTAAATCTCGCTCCAAGCCCGGCAAAATATTATCGTGGCCGTGAAGATACTCCAGGGGTTTTTGACGTGCATTGGAGTCATCCAGCACGCGAGGGCTGCCATCGCTGAGCACATCGCTAAGCACGTAGTGCAGGGTCACTACCTGATGGGCGGTAATCGACATGGAAAACTCCTCTCCGGTAAGCTGTCGGCTTTGTCATGGAACTCAGTCCATCAACCTCAGGGCTAGTCTAACACCGACCGGTTTTTGAGCGGGCCTAGACACCGATGTTTTCTTTTTGGAGTACACCCCCACATGCCCACCCCGACTCCCCAGCGTAGTTGGCTGGCAGCGCTTGCTATCTACTGTCGAGCGCCAGTGATCACCATGCTGTTTTTAGGCTTTTCCGCTGGCCTGCCGTTCCTGCTAGTGTTCTCTACCCTCTCCGCATGGCTACGCAGTGACGGGGTCGAAGTGGCCGCTATCGGCTTCTTTGCCTGGATCGGGATGCTCTACTCCATCAAGTTCTTCTGGGCACCGGTGGTAGACCGGCTCGCGCTGCCGCTACTAACCCGCGCTTTTGGACAGCGCAGAGGCTGGATGCTGTTGGCCCAGGGCATGATTGCCGCCGGTCTCATTGGCCTCGCGGGATTAGACCCAATCGGCAACCTAGGCTGGGTCGCCGCCTTTGCGCTCTTGGTGGCATTTGGCTCCGCCACGCAGGATATTGCGATAGACGCCTACCGTATTGAATCCGCGGATGACGATGTCCAGGCGGCTATGGCCTCTACGTACATTATTGGTTATCGCGGCGGGCTACTGGCGGCAGGGGCCGGTGCGCTTTATGTGGCATCGGCGGTATCGTGGAACGCGGCTTACCTGACCATGGCCGCCCTGGTGGGCATTGGCGTGCTTACCGTGCTGATTCGCCCAGAACCCAAGCGCGCTTCATTAACTGTGCAATTAATTCACGAACCCAAAGTGCGCGCCTTTATTCGCGCCAGCCGTGGAAAGCCCAAAACGTTGCGCCGCTTGGGCGCTTGGGTGATTGGAGCGATTGTGTGCCCGTTTACCGACTTCTTCCGCCGCTATGGGGTGAAGGCGATGGGTATTTTGGTGTTTATTGCCGTGTTCCGTATCAGCGACCTGGCCATGGCATCAATGGCCAACCCGCTCTATATCGACCTGGGCTTTTCACTGGCGACTATTGCCAACGTCACCAATATTTTCGGGATTGCCATGAGCATTGCAGGAGGCATTCTAGGCGGGCTGCTGGTGGCCCGTTACGGCATTGGCCCACTGCTGATTTTTGGCGCAGGGCTGGTGATGGTCACCAACCTGCTGTTTGCAGTGCTTGCGCTAATCGGCAATCAGGTGCCGATGCTGGTAGTCACGATCATTGGCGATAACCTCGCTAACGGCCTAGCCAGTGCGGTGTTTATCGCGTTTCTTTCAAGCTTGACCTCACGGGCGTACACCGCCACGCAGTACGCGCTGTTTTCGTCGCTCATGACGCTACCGGGGAAATTCCTGAGCGGGTTTGGCGGGATTGTGGTGAGCGCTCAGGGCTACGCCACCTTCTTTGTGGTAGCCACGCTGCTAGGCTTACCCGCCATTCTGCTGGCCATTTGGATAAGCCGAGATAAGCAACTAGTGCCTACCCCGGTTACCGAGGCAGGCAGCTAAAAAACAGTCAGCAAACAGCTCAGCGGTGGCTGGCTAACCAATCCAGCGCCCCTGGCGTGGTGCGCCACTGGTCGCGCATCAGCGTACGGTACTGCCACGCTTCTGCTCGAGAGCCCGGGTCCACCTGCCCATCAGGATGAGGCATGGAGGGCCTTGGGTTCTCCGCGCAAATCAGTTCTAGCGCGTGGCGGTTGTGGGCCATCACCTCGGCCAATGCTGCTTCGGCAGCTTCCTGCTGCTCTAACCGGTAAAGCGCCAGCGTGCGCCCCATCAGTAACCCTAACACCAGCGAGCCATCATCTTTTTGCGGCTCTTCAGTCAGCGCTAGCGCCTCTTCGTTGCGGTCGTCGCGCAGCAGTTGGTCAAGCACCAGCTCTTTCAGACCCAAGCTATCTTCCTGATCAATCGCCAGCAGCTCTTCGGCTAGCTCCCGGGAGTGCTGGCGAGCGCCACGCTCCATGCCGACAACCAGCGCCAAGCCGGTGCGCAGCAGCATGGCATTATCGGCGTCGTCCCAGCACAGGCTGCCGTCGCCCGCAGCACGGGCCTGTTCCAGCCAGCGTGAAAGGCGCAGCGCCAACGGTTCCAGCAGGCTGGGTGCCATCCACGGCAGGCTGCCAAATCGGCTGGTTAGCGCCAGCGTTAGGTCTTGCACCACCTGGGGCGCATCCAGCCACTCCGGATGGGCACACAGTTCCGACATCCACTCCACCGCGTTGCCCCAAGGGTCATCACGGAAGCCCAGCGCCACCTCTTCATCCACCATGACCTGGAACTGCTCGTGCCACGCGGCAAACAGCGTCTCTTCACGGGCGGTAGTGGTATAGTGCAGGCGGCCGGTCTCAGCATCCTGCTCAATGGAAAGCTTGGGAGCAATGGGCAGCGCCGCTAGCAGCGCCTGAAGCGAGACCAGCGGCGTCGCCATATCTTCTTCAGCGCTCAAAAGCTGGTCGGCTAGCGTTGCGCCGGGGTTATCTGCCAGAGCGGCCAGGAAATCAAGCTGGTCTTCATCTAGATCCCCCTGGCGCACCAACCGGCGATACCAGAAGTTAGCGCGCTCTTTGGCCTCTTTCTCATGGCCTTCATGGAGTAGCAGCATGGCTTCAATGTAGGCCAGCGTTGGCGAATCGGGCAGCGCCTGCTGAGCTTTGACGAACGCCGCACGGGCGCTGTCTAAATCATCGTTATCCAGGTGCATCAAGCACAGCCGCTCAAGCGCCACGCCGCGCAAAAACAGCGGCCCGCGCTCCATCACGTCGTCCAACAGGTCGGCACGCTTGCGGGTAAAACCACGTTCTTGATAGATATCCAGCAGGATTTCAAAAGCAGGCTCAGCCTGCTCTGGCAGGCGCGACCAGTCGCTGCCATCAAACAGCGACTCAAGAATCTGCATGGAACGGCCGGTTTGACCACTCTCTGCGGCAATCAGCCCAGCTTCTAGCAGCGCTTGTGGCGGTGCCTGCTGGCTATCTAGCGCCGCCTTCAGCGTGGCCCCCTTCCATTCGCGCAGCGAGAGCATCCACATCATCTGTTCAGGGATGTCGGTCGGGAAATTAACGCGGTAGCAGCACTGCTTATATTTACGTCCGGAATCGCACCAGCACGGCTCGTTGCGGCCAGGTGTTGCCAAGGGCTCGCTAGCAAAATCCAGCCGCTCTAGCGGAGTTTGCGACCATAAAATGGGCGCTAGCGCCTGTGCGGTGGCCACATCGCCGTTAAACGCCTGCGCGCCTTTGTCACGTACCCACGTCATAAAATCGGGGTAGTGTTCCTGCTGCCTGATTGCCGAGAGTGCCCCAGAGGCAAATCCCAGCAGTTGATCGACCCATACCGCCAGCATTGCCGTCTCCACTGTCTTCAAGACTATAAAATCTGTAAAACCGATTAAAAAGCGCAATAGTCTAGCATGGCTGGCGGTGCTACCGCAGCGGTCATCGCTTGGCAGGGTCTTGGCTACGCAGTACGCGCCCAGCCCAACAGCGGCTGAGTTCGGCCGTGCATATCTAAACGGGCCTTTAAGCGGACCAAGTTCCAGTAGTGGCCGTTGAGCGCTCGAGAGAGCAGCAGCGTATCTGCCGGTGGCTGAAGGCGGTCCATGGCCGCCCACACTTTGGGGGTGAGCTCCCGCAGGCGGCGGTGAACGCGCACGTCGCTGAAATCCTGCTCACCGGGGGCAAACAGCGGCGTAATACACTCAGCGGATTCGCGATACAGCGCCAGCGGAGCGCCTTGGCCCTGGCGGCCGCCCATCTTCATCAGCGCGTCATCCATGGCCATGGGGTCTTGGGCCAGGGTGGCATCCAGCAGCTGCATCATGGCCTTTAGCCGCGCCTCGGGAACGGGAATCACTGCGCCCAAATCGTAAATCACTAAGCGGCCCTGCTCATCGCAGGCAAAGTTGCCTGCGTGGGGGTCAGCGTGCAGCTCACGGTAGGTAAATAGCTCCTCGGTAATCCAGTCTGCCAGTGCAACAGCCACTTTTTGACGGGTCGCGTCATCCGCACTCTCTAAATCCCGTAGCGGGGTGCCGTCGACAAAGCGCATGGCCAATACGTGCTGGCCGGAGAGTTCAAACAGCGGCTCGGGGATCACCAGCGCTGGGTTATCTTGGTAGCGCTCCCGGTAACGGGCCAGCGCCTGGGCCTCGGCGTGGTAGTCCAGCTCGTCACGCAGCCCGGCTGCCAGCTCCTCAAACAGCGCATTCAGCCGCGCCTGAGGGACCTTGAACCAGCGGCCAAGACCCATAATGCGCCTCACTTGTTTAAGGTCGCTCTCTAATACCTCAGCAAGCCCTGGGTACTGCACTTTAAGCACTACGGTTTCCCCTTCGTGGGTCACCGCCTTGTGCACCTGACCCATCGAAGCGCTGGCAAAGGGGCGCTCTTCAATCTCGCGGAAGTGCGTTTGGATATCACCGTACTGCAGCACTAGCGCCTCGCGAATTTTCGCCCAGGGCATCGGTTCAGCCTGGCGTTGCAAGCGGGCCAGCTCGTTGGCCAGTTCCGGCGGCAGCAGGTCATCCCACTGGGACATAATTTGAGCCAGCTTCATGGCCGGGCCTTTTAATTCAGAAAGCCCTTCAAACAGCGCCTCACCTAGCGCTTGCCAATCCGCTTGGCCGCCTAGCCGCGTTTTCAGCAGGGCACCTCCGGTACGGGCACCCAGCCCAAATAAACGTCGTGTTCTACCGCGCTCGCGCATAAAAACCGCCTCCCAGTGCTTTGCGACAGCTTACTCAATCCGATAATTTTATACAAAAACTATACGAACAAATGACGCACGACACCTTTCAAGTACCTGTATAAATTTTCACGCCTCGACGTTCAACCCACTGAGCGGCTTCTGCTACCATGACACTCTTTCAAAGACCGCTGCCAGGGCCTACCGTATGCGCTTGATTATCGCCGAGAAACCCAGCCTCGCCCGTGCCATTGCCGACGCCCTGCCCGGTGGCGGCAAGCGCCAGGAAGGCGCGATTGTGTGCGGCGATACCACGGTGACTTGGTGCCTGGGCCACCTGCTGGAGCAAGCACCACCGGAAGCCTACGACCCCGCCGATAAACAGTGGCGGCTCGACCGGCTGCCCATCGTGCCCGGCACGTGGCAGCTCGCGCCGCGCTCCAAAGCCCGTGGCCAGTTAGCAGTGATTCGTAAACTGATCAAGCAGGCTACCAGCGTGGTGCACGCTGGCGACCCAGACCGCGAAGGCCAACTGCTGGTACAAGAGGTGATCGAGCATTTGAAGTACCGTGGCCCGGTGCAGCGGCTATTGATTAGCGACCTCAACCGCCCAGCGGTAAGCCGAGCGCTGGCCAGCCTTCGGCCGAATGCTGAGTTTCAGCCGCTGTTTCAGGCGGCCCAGGCGCGCTCACGGGCTGACTGGCTGTATGGCATTAATCTCACCCGCGCTTGGACGCTCACCGGCCGCCAAGCTGGGCACGATGGCGTCCTCTCGGTAGGCCGTGTACAAACCCCGGTACTTGGGCTGATTGTGCGGCGGGATAACAGCATTCGTGATTTCAAACCCCATCCGTTCTACCCGCTTTGGGTAGATTTACAGGTGGCGCAAGGCCAGCTGCGTGCCTGGTGGGCTCCTAAAGCGCATCAACCTTTGGATGAGCAAGGGCGACTGATTGACCGCACGCCCGCCGATGCCCTGGCTGCTCAGCTACCCGGCGCACGCGGCACGCTCACCACATTAGACCAACAGGAGAAGCGCCAAGCGCCACCGCTGCCCTACTCGCTTTCTGCCTTGCAGGTAGATGCCGCCCGCCGCTTTGGGCTTTCCGCGCAGATGGTGCTGGATGTTTGCCAGCGGCTTTACGAGCAGCACAAACTGATCACCTACCCCCGCTCAGACTGCCGCTACCTGCCGGAGGAGCACCTAGCGCTTGCCCAGCGCAGCCTCTCCGGTGCTTGCCAGAATGACGACACGTTACAAGGTTGGCTCAACGGGGCCGACTTTACTCTGCGCTCGAAAGCCTGGAACGATAAGCAGGTTGGCGCGCACCACGCCTTAGCACCGACCGGCAAGCCCGCCGATGTCAGCCAGCTTTCCGCCACCGAAGGCCATGTGTTTCGGCTAATCGTGCGCAACGTCATGGCTCAGTTCTACCGCCCGCTGCGCACTTTTGAAGTGAAAGCCGAGTTCACCCTGCTGAATGAAGCCTTCCGCGCTCGCGGCCAAAGCATTCTCGACCCCGGCTGGAAGCCACTGTTCACCACCCGCGAAGACACCCCGCCGCTGCCACCGCTCACCCAAGGCGAAGCCTGCCAAGCACTCGCCGCAGGCGTGGAGGAAAAAGAGACCCGGCCACCAGAGCCGTTCACCGATGCCAGCCTGATCAAAGCAATGATGAACATTGGCCGCTACGTGGACGACCCGAACGTGCGCCGCACCCTGCGCGACACCGACGGCCTGGGCACCGAGGCCACCCGCGCAGGCATTATCGAAACCCTGGTGCAGCGCGGCTACCTAGTACGCCAGCAAAAAGCCCTACGCGCCACCAAACTCGGCTGCGCGCTGATCGCCGCCCTGCCCAGCGCCGTCAGTACACCGGAACGCACTGCCCTCTGGGAGCAACGCCTGCGAGCGATCTCTGAACAGCAAGACGACCCCAACGCCTTCCAACACGCGCTGCTGGAAGACTTACGCGCCCTACTAAGCCAAAGCGACGCGGCCAAACTACGCCACAGCCTACAAACCGCCCAAGGCGAGGCCGGAAACCCGGCCAAACGCAGTGGAGCAACTAAGAAAAGCTACACACGGCGTAAAAGTACCGGCAGTAAGAAAACCACGGGGAGTCGAAGTAGTGCAGCAGGTAAGCGGAGTACAGGAAAGAGGCGCAGCAGCTAGGCACTTGTTGTTAAATAAATAGCCAAGCCAATTTATTGAAATCAATCAAGGTAACGGTATAAAAGCATCCTAAAACGCAACAACATAGCTATCCACCTCTTCTCAACTATACTTCTTGCGGGCCAAGTGGCCCTGCACCTCGAAAGGAGGGCGCGTTATGCACATTTCAAAAGAAGCTATCCCTGTCCAGTTAGACGTACCTGGAGCAGTCGCCCGACAGCAAACCGACTTTGGAGACGTAACAGGGTTTGGGAAAATGGGTGCTGAATACTTCTCCTTTGGTTCCGGCACTGATATCACCGAACTGCTGCACGGCCTTGAGGGGGACAGTTGCCAATGCCCGCACTGGGGTTATGTCGTCAAAGGCGCTATCACTGCGCTATTCTCTGACCACAGCGAGGAAACCTCGAAGGAAGGTGATTTGTTTTACTGGCCACCTGGGCACAGCGTTCGTGCGGAAGAGGATACGGATATCGTGATGTTCAGCCCACAACATGAGCATGGTTTGGTTATCGACCATATCAAGCATAAGCTCGCCATTTAAACTCTCCTGCAACATGCGGCAATCAATCAACCTGCTTTCGCTCTTAGTGAATCGCCCCGGGTATTCTAGACACCTCCAGGCCTTATACTAAAGGTATCTAGGAGGATCCATGAGCCGTCCCCGTTACACTGAAGAATTCAA
>NZ_JBITWC010000029.1:0-46663 GCF_044543515.1 Vreelandella lionensis
CGCCCGCTGGCGAACTTCAGGGGAATATCGATTTGATTTGCTCATGGCTCCATCCTCTCAAGGTTTGGAGCCTCCGGGAATCCCGGTACGGTTCAGAATGTATTTAATGTTTGATTTCGGCGCGTAGCTTCTCAATTCCTTCCACAGGCAGTTCTTCAATATCTGCGATAAGCTGTTCGCTCATTTCGGTAAGTGCAATGAGTTTACGAGTGGCATTGCGTTACTTTCCAGCGCACGGTGCTCCGCCTCTTGCAGGCCTTCTTGACGACCCGCTTGGCGCTCTTGCTGCGCCCAGTTTTCAAGATTTTCTGCCAACATGTCTTTGTCCTCCCAAGCTTGGGAACTGAACTAGGTTTGTTAACAGCCCGTTAGTGTTGTGTCTCTGCTTGCAACTTGGAAATGTCTTCTATTGCTAACCCTGTTACCTCGGCAATCTGCTCGTTACTAAGCACTCCAAGCTTCAGCAAGTTGCGAGCAGTTTTTTCAATGCCTAGCTTTGTGCCCTTTTCAATGCCCAGCTTTGTGCCCTTTTCAATGCCCGCTTGGTGCTCTTGCTGCGCCCAGTTTTCAAGATTCTCTGCCAACATGTCTTTGTCCTCCATCAAGCTTGTGAGCTGGTCTAGGTTTGCCTTGGCTCCCAACCGTTGAAGATATCGTTTGAGCCAGCGGGTGATAATGTTGTCTATCCGCTCTTTATCAGGGGAGGCTTGTATGATGGCAACAATGCGATCAACGGCTTGCTGCAGCCCTTTCCTGTCGGCAGACGCCTTTTCAATACTGAACACGCCGCTCAGCGGTGTTGGGCGTAACCCCAGCTCTTCATCAGTATAGCGCCCTTCATCCACAAGGTAATACCGTAGGTGTGGTTGATAGACTTGAAGAAAAGCTGGTGGTTCCGGGTACACCATGTCGTAGATATCCTGGCGTGCCGTCCAGCGCTCAGAGCCGTTGTACAGCACGATAGGAAGAATGGGTGGTAGCCCTTTGCTCGGGGTGGTGGTGCCATTTTTGAGCAGGTGGTCGTAAAAGCAGGCGACGTAGTGCATCAGCCGGATCGGCATAGTGCGATCAACGGTCGACTGAAACTCTAGCAGGATGTAGAGATAAACCTCTTGTGTGAGGCCTTCCCAGGTGACCTCCACCGACCACACCACGTCTTCGAATTTCTCCTCGAACAGGGGCGTGATGTAATTGCCGCTGTGATTTTTGAGCGTAGAGAAATTCATCAGTTGGGCGATTTCTGGAGGTGCAAACCCTTCCATTAACTGCTGAACGAACTCAGGGTAGCTGAACAGCTCCTTGTAGCCGGTGTCGTGCTGGTTGTTGGCCATGCCTACTCCTGTCTCAATACGCATGTTTTACCACTATTTCATTGCTGGCTAAACCTAACTTAAAGCGTCTCCACGTCAAACGCGACAATCTGCCGTTTAACGCTGGGAAACGTGACGCCTACCAAGTGGGTCGGTATAGAGTGTCGGTATAGAGTGAGCTGAGCAGTCCGAGCATGCTTGTACCAGGAGGAGAAGATAACCTCGGCCATATCCTTATTCGAATAATTCGAATAACCTTCAGCCTGTGTGTATTGTGACAACAACACACATGCCGAAAGGAGAGAAGTTATGTCCGCCATGTCGACACTGCTTCCCAGTGAAGAGGAAGCGACATTAGCAAAATTATCAAGCCGAGAGCTGGCCGCTTACGTTGAGACCGCTGCCTCTTCCCAGCAGGTCGCTATATCTGACAAAGAGGGGCGGCTTCACCAAGTGGAAGTCCCTGTCAGCGCCTTGCGCCTCTTGGTGGATATCCTGACAGAGCTTGGTGATGGCAATACCGTGAAGCTCATTCCCGTTCATGCTGAAATGACCACCCAAGAAGCAGCCGATATGCTGGGGATGTCGCGTCCTACGCTGATTAAGATATTAGATGAAGGCCATATTCCGTATCATCGCTCAGGGAACCGTAGAAAGGTAAAGTACAAAGATGTAATGCACTATAAGCAGGCAATAGATAACAAGCGGCTACAGGCACTCAATGAGCTGTCTGAGCTTGATCAGGCGCTGGGGTTGGGCTATTAATGAGTTCCTTCTATACGGTTGTTTATTGCCGATATGCTGTCGTTGAGTCCAGGACATATCATTCAAGCCGTTCAGAATCACCGTAAAAGCCTTAAAAAACCACCATTCAATGCCAATGATTACCTTGGTTTACTGCTAAACCAGAAGCTGCCTGAAACAGTTAATGCTTTGAAGACGTTTGAGATTTTGCTTTAAGAGTCGAGTCCTGCATAGTTGGCTGCTTGGCCTACCATCCTTCATCGCTGAAAGCGGCGACTAATGGTGCAGCATCTTCATAGGTATATGGTGATTGTACAGCCAACAGTAGCGTTTTAGCGTCTGCTCCAAGTCCTTGCCTGGGTGTAGCCCGTCGGCATGGCAATGAGTGACATCGTCTACCGGATGATTACCAGGCACTGTTGGATATTTTAGACAGCGCTATCAAGCAGCAGCGTGAGCATACAATGGGGATGCTGAGCCCTAGCCCATAAGCTAGCGTCTTCTACTTTCTCGCTGGAACTCCTTCCATACCTCGGTTATTTCTTTTTTGCTGCTATCTTGTCACCATTGCGCCGGTAATAGGCTGAGGAACGCCTGCATCGGCGTTTCCACCTTCAAGCTGGGTGTATCGACCCCGAAAGAGGAAAAAATATGGCGAATCTGAGCCGTTTGAAAAAAACTGTCGTTGCTCTTTCCATAGGCGTTGCAGGGTTAGTCTCCGTGGCTGCCCAGGCCGACACACTGCGGGTGGGCATGTCCGGTGGCTACTTCCCGTTTACTTATGTCGAGCAGGATGAACTGAAAGGCTTCGAAGTCGATGTGATGAATGCGGTAGGGGAGATCACCGGCGACGAGATTGAGTTCGTGACCGCTAGCTTCTCGGGCTTGGCAGGCATGTTGGAATCTGGCCGCATTGATACTATTGCCAACCAAATCACCATTACTGATGAGCGCAAAGCCAAATATGCCTTTACCGCGCCTTATGTGTACGACGGTGCCCAAGTGGTCGTGCGTGCAGGTAACGACACCATCAACGGCGTTGAGGATTTGTCCGGTAAAAGCGTGGCAGTGAACTTAGGGTCTAACTACGAGCAGCTGCTGCGCGAGCAGCCGAATGCCGACGAGATCGATATCCGCACCTACGAATCCAACGTCGAGCAGGATGTGGCGCTAGGCCGTGTTGATGCATTTGTGATGGACCGAGTGAGTGCCAGCCAAGTGATCAGCGAGCGCGGTTTGCCGCTGGCGTTGGCGGGGCAGCCGTTTACCACCATCGAAAATGCGCTACCGTTCCGTGACGATGAAGAAGGGCGAGCGCAGCGCGACCGTGTTGACGCCGCACTTGAGGAGCTGCGTGAAAACGGCACGCTGGGTGAAATATCTCAAAAATGGTTCGATACTGACATCACGCAGCAATAAACCAGCCATAAGCACGGCTAACTCCTGATGATGGCGGCCGTGGCATTGCCACGGCCGTTTTGCTTATAAGCGATACGATGATGCTAAATGTGGAGTATATGTGGGGCCTGTTGCCGGTCCTGCTCAGTTATTTACCGCTGACACTGCAGATGGCGAGTATTGCCATGGTGTTTGCTCTGGTTATTGCCTGCTTATTAGCGGTCGTGCGGGTATCGAAAATCCCTGTCTTGAACGGCGCGGCGCTGCTGTTTATCTCGTTTTTTCGCGGCACGCCGCTGCTCGTGCAGCTGTTTCTGTTTTACTACGGCCTGCCTCAACTGATTAATGCGCTGATTTCCATCAATGGCGTCACCGCTGCGGTATTGGGCCTGACGCTGCACTTTTCTGCCTATATGGCGGAATCCATTCGTGCAGCGATTGTGGGTATCGACCGTAGCCAAACCGAAGCGGCGCTCTCGATTGGTATGACCCAGTCGCAGCTGATGCGGCGGATTATACTGCCCCAGGCCACTCGCGTTGCCACGCCCACGCTGATGAACTACTTCATCGATATGATTAAAGCGACCTCGCTGGCCTTCACGCTGGGCGTGACGGAGTTGATGGGCGCGACCCAAAAAGAGGCATCGGGCAGCTTTTTATACTTAGAAGCTTTCTTGCTGGTGGCGATTATCTATTGGGTGGTGGTGGAAGCGCTCTCTTGGGGCCAGCGCCGCTTAGAAACGTATCTGAATAAGGCGTACCAGCGATGATTACGCTTGAGTCTGTCAGTAAGCAGTTTGGTCAGCAGCCGGTTTTTACCAATGTTGATTTACACCTTGAACAGGGTGAAATCATCGTCATTATTGGGCCATCGGGCACCGGTAAGTCCACCTTGCTGCGCTGTATCAATTTTCTAGAGCGCCCAGAGGCAGGGTATATCACCGTCGGTGATTTGCGCGTTGATGCGCGTAAAGCCAGCCGTGGGGATATTTTGGCGCTGCGCCGCCGCACTGCCTTTGTGTTTCAGAATTACGGCCTGTTCGCCAACAAAACGGCGTTGGAGAACATTAGCGAAGGCATGATTGTGGTGGATAAGCTGCCCAAGGCGCAGGCCCATGCCCGAGCAAGGGAGATTCTGGAGCGCATTGGTTTGGCAGATAAAGCGGATGCCTACCCCGCATCGCTTTCCGGCGGCCAGCAGCAGCGGGTAGGCATTGGTCGTGCCATGGCGGCGAATGCCGATGTCATTTTGTTTGATGAGCCGACCTCGTCACTTGACCCGCAGTGGGTAGAAGAAGTGCTTGGCCTCATGAAGCAGTTAGCCGCCGAGCAGCAAACGATGATTGTGGTGACCCACGAGATGCAGTTTGCTAGAGACGTTGCCGACCGCGTGGTGTTTATGGATGAAGGCCAGATTGTCGAGCAGGCCCCTCCCGAGCAGCTGTTCACGAATCCACAGGATGAGCGTACGCGGCGCTTTTTGCGCAAGATTTTGGCGCCCACTGGGCAGGCATTGCCTTAGCGGCGCGCTCGAAAAGGATTGACAGCGGCTAGCAAGCCCGCTTTACGCGTGATAGACTACGCCATCCTCTCAGACAAGACCCGTGAGCGGGCAGCCATAAGACTGCTCGTTACACTATTTGGCAGAGTTAGAAACGCTGCTGAATCAATTGGTTGTTAAGGAAATGTCGTGACTTGGCAATGCCATCCGACAAACACATAGTAAATTCGTTGCCGTTTTTAGGCAGCCCTTATTCTCCAAGGAGATACCTGTGGCGAACAGCAAGCAAGCACGCAAGCGCGCCCGCCAGGCCGAGACTCGTCGCGTCCTGAAAGCCAGCCAGCGCAGCATGGTCCGCACCTACATCAAGCGTGTGATCAAAGCGATCAACACTGGCGACCATGGCAAAGCGATGGAAGAGTTCAAGGCAATGCAGCCGGTCGTTGACCGTATTGCTGATAAAGACGTTCTTTCTAAGAAGAAAGCTGCACGTCTGAAAAGCCGCTTGAACAAGCGCATTAAGGCTCTGGCGGCGTAAGCCGGCAGGCGCCATAAAAAAACCGGCTGCGGCCGGTTTTTTTGTGCCTGAACTTCGCCTACCGGGCGATATGTGCATCTCTATTTAGCCTGTAGGGAATAACCTGATGAGCGCCGATACACCACAGCATGCCAATATGCCGCCACCACGCCGCGGGCTAATGCGTTCGGGGTTGGTGGTCAGCGCGATGACCATGCTCTCCCGGGTGATGGGGCTGGTGCGCGATGTGGTCGTGGCAACGTTTCTGGGCGCGGGCAACGGCTCAGACGCCTTCTTTGTGGCGTTTAAAATTCCCAATTTTCTGCGCCGTTTATTTGCAGAAGGGGCGTTTAACCAGGCATTTGTGCCGGTGCTCTCTGAGTACTCCACCCAGCGCACCAAGCAGGAGATCCGTGAACTGCTGAATGCGGTAGCGGGGAGCCTAACCGCGCTGCTGGCGCTAATCACCGCGTTGGCGATGCTGGGCGCACCCTGGCTGGTATGGCTGTTTGCTCCTGGATTTGGCCGAGACCCGGAAAAGCTGGCGCTGACCGCCGATATGCTGCGGCTCACCTTTCCCTACCTGCTGCTGATTTCGTTAACTGCCTTCTCCGGCAGCGTGCTAAACACTTGGAACCGCTTTGCAGTGCCCGCATTTACACCGGTGCTGCTGAATATTTCGCTGATCGGCGCGGCGCTATTGTTAATGCCGCTAATGGAAGAGCCTGCCATGGCGCTGGCCTGGGGCGTATTGATTGCCGGGGCCGCTCAGCTCGCCTTCCAAGTACCGTTTTTGCTGCGCTTGGGGCTGCTGCCGACGCCGTGGCCTAACTTCGCCCACGATGGTGTGAAGCGCATTTTGAAGCTGATGGTGCCGGCTTTGTTTGGGGTCTCGGTATCCCAGATCAACCTGCTGCTGGATACGGTGCTGGCATCGCTGTTGGCCGCGGGCAGCGTCTCATGGCTTTACTACTCTGACCGTTTGGTAGAGCTGCCGCTTGGCGTGTTTGGCGTGGCTATTGGCACCATTATTCTGCCAGCGCTTTCCAAACGTCATGCGGAGCAGTCCACCGAGCACTTTTCCGCCATGTTGGATTGGGCGATTCGTGTGGTGCTGCTGTTGGGCGTGCCCGCAGCCCTAGCGCTGGCGATACTGGCTGAACCGTTTTTGATTACCCTGTTCCACTATGGGGCGATGACCGATAACGATATTCAGATGGCGGCCATGAGCCTGCGTGCCTATGCCTTTGGGCTGGTGGCCTTTATGCTGATTAAGGTGCTAGCGCCTGGTTTCTTCGCCCGCCAGGACACCAAAACACCGGTGAAGGTAGGCATTATCGCCATGGTCGCGAACATGGTATTCAACCTATTGCTGATTTGGCCGCTGGCCCACGCGGGCTTGGCGTTGGCCACTGCGCTATCTGCATTTTTAAACGCGGGGCTGCTGGGGTATCTGCTTTACCGCCAGCAGGTGCTGGTGTTTCAGCCGGGTTGGGGGCGTTACGCGGTGCAGTTAGTCGGCGGCAGCGTGCTGATGAGCGTGGCGCTTATGTTAGTCTCACCTGATTGGCAGGTGTGGTTAGAGTTTGGGCTATGGCAGCGCGTCCGCTGGGTGGCCGGGCTAGTAGTGCTCGGGGGCGGGCTCTACTTTATCTGGTTAACGGCGCTTGGCCTGCGGCTTCGCCACTTTAAAATGAACGGCTAGGAAAGGGGCAGGCGCGTGAGCGCTATTATCTTCTTCTGCACCAGAGCAGCGCGTTCGTTATAATCAAACGCTTTGAAAACGGCCAACGCTTTTAAAACCTAATGCTTTTAAACAGGGGTGCCATGCACGTCATTCGAGGTCTGCACAATCTGACAGCGTCCCATCGTGGCTGCGTGGCGACCATTGGTAATTTCGATGGCGTGCATCGCGGCCATCAGGCGATTCTACAGCAGTGCCGCGAGCACGCTGCGCGCCTGAACGTACCGCTGACCGTGGTGGTGTTTGAGCCTCAGCCCCGCGAGTTTTTTGCCGGTGACCAGGCGCCGCCGCGCTTAACGCGCCTGCGGGAAAAAGTGCGCCTGCTGCGCGACCACGGTGCCGAGCAAGTGCTTTGCCTGCCGTTCAACGATGCCTTGCGCAGCCTCACCGGGCGCGAGTTTATCGATCAGGTGTTGATTGATGGGCTGGGCGTTAAGCATCTAGTGGTGGGCGACGACTTCCGTTTTGGCTGTGATCGTCGTGGCGATTTCAGTTTGTTAGAAGCCGTGGGGCGCACTCATGGCTTTGGCGTAGAGCATACTCGCACCTTCAAAGTCGATGACGAGCGGGTATCAAGCACCCGAGTGCGTACGCTGCTGGCCAGCGGTAACTTTGAAGTGGCCGCCCGCCTGTTGGGCAGGCCTTATTCGCTGCATGGCCGCGTGGTGCGCGACCAGCAGTTGGGGCGCACTATTGGTGTACCGACCGCGAACCTACCGCTATTGCCCCAGCCGCTGACGCTACGGGGAGTATTTGCGGTGGTGGCCGAATTGGCGAATGGCGAGCGCCACCCCGCCGTAGCGAACGTCGGGTTTCGGCCTACGGTAGGGTCTAAACGCCCTACGCTGGAAGTGCACCTGCTGGATTTTTCTGGCGATCTGTATGGCCAGCGGCTGACGGTTTACCCCTGCACACGGCTGCGGGGGGAAGTGAAGTTTGACGATTTTGACGCGCTAAAAGCACAGATTCACCAGGACCAAGCCAAGGCGCGCCGCTACTTTGCGACCGCCGACGCTGATCTAACGACCTCTCTTCCGCTGGCCTCGGCCCCGCTTGGGCGTGAGACCGCTTCTTCTGATTTCACTTCGGCGGATGACGCCGATACTAACGACGGCTGACCGGACTATGGACTATAAGCACACGCTAAACCTGCCAGAAACCGACTTTCCCATGCGCGGCATGCTGCCGAAGCAGGAGCCAGGGCGTGTTTCCCAGTGGCAGGATATGAACCTATACCAGCGCATGCGCGAAGCCCGTGCGGGTGCGCCGCTGTTTGTACTGCACGATGGCCCTCCCTACGCCAACGGCAGTATCCATATCGGTCACGCCGTTAATAAAATTCTCAAAGATATTATCGTTAAGTCCAAAAACCTGGCGGGCTTTGATGCGCCCTACGTGCCGGGTTGGGATTGCCACGGCCTGCCCATTGAGCACAAGGTCGAGACCACCCACGGCAAGCACCTTCCGGCGGATAAAGCCCGTGAGCTGTGCCGTGAGTACGCCGGTGCCCAAATCGAAACCCAACTGGTGGACTTTGTGCGCCTGGGTATCATCGGTGACTGGGATCATCCATATCGCTCCATGGATTACGCCAACGAAGCGGGCGAGATCCGCGCGCTGGCGGATATGGTCGAGGCGGGCTACGTCTTTAAAGGCCTGAAGCCGGTGAACTGGTGTTTCGACTGCGGCTCGGCGCTGGCCGAGGCGGAAGTCGAGTACGCCGATAAAAAATCCGATGCCATCGACGTTGCCTTCCCCGTGGAAGACGCCGACAAGCTGGCGGCAGCGTTTGGCTTAAGCGAGCTATCAAAGCCCGCCGCCGTGGTGATCTGGACCACCACGCCGTGGACCATTCCCGCCAACCAAGCGCTGAACGTTCACCCGGACTTTACCTACGCGCTGGTGGATACCGGCGAGCGCCTGCTGCTGTTGGCCGAAGAACTGGTCGAGAGCTGCTTAGAGCGCTTTGGTTTACAAGGCGAGGTGGTAGCGACGACTCAGGGCAAAAACCTGGATCTGATCAACTTCCGCCACCCGTTCTACGACCGCCTCTCGCCGGTTTATCTGGCGGATTACGTGGAGTCTGAAGTCGGCAGTACCGGTATCGTTCACTCTGCGCCTTCTTACGGTATGGATGACTTTGTCACCTGTCGCGAGCACGGCATGAGCTTTGACGACATGCTGAACCCGGTGCAGGGCAACGGCGTTTACGCGGATGACCTGCCGTTCTTCGGCGGCCAGATGATCTGGAAAGCCAACCCGAACATCATCGAGAAGCTGCGTGACGTAAACGCGCTGATGGCACATACGCCTATTAAGCACAGCTACATGCACTGCTGGCGCCACAAAACGCCGGTGATCTACCGCGCCACGGCCCAGTGGTTCGTCGGTATGGATATTCAGGGTAAAGATGGCAAAACCCTGCGCGAGCGCGCGCTGGCCGGTATCGAAGCGACCGAGTTTACTCCTGCTTGGGGGCAAGCGCGCCTGCACAGCATGATCGCCAACCGCCCGGATTGGTGTATCTCTCGCCAGCGTAACTGGGGCGTGCCGATTCCGTTCTTCCTGCATAAGCAAACCGGTGAGCTGCACCCGAACACCGTGTCGCTGATGGAAGAAGCCGCCAAGCGCGTGGAGCAAGAGGGCATTGAGGCGTGGTTCAAGCTCGAACCCTCCGAGCTGCTTGGCGCAGAAGCTGCTGACTACGAAAAAGTCACCGACACGCTGGACGTGTGGTTTGACTCGGGCACCACCCACCGCCACGTGCTGCGCGGCTCGCACCCCCACGGCCATGAAAGCGGCCCGCGAGCTGACTTGTACCTGGAAGGTTCTGATCAGCACCGCGGCTGGTTCCACTCGTCGCTGCTCACCGGTGCGGCGATTGATGGCCATGCCCCGTATCGACAGCTGCTGACCCACGGCTTCACGGTGGATGCCCAGGGCCGCAAGATGTCCAAGTCCATCGGTAACGTGGTCGCGCCGCAAAGCGTGATGGATAAGCTGGGTGCCGATATTCTGCGCCTGTGGGTAGCGTCTACCGACTACTCCGGCGAAATGGCCGTCTCGGATGAAATCCTCAAGCGCACTGCTGATGTGTACCGTCGTATCCGCAACACCGCGCGCTTCCTGCTTTCCAACCTGAACGGCTTTGATCCCAAGCGGGACCAAGTGGCGTTTGGCGATATGCTGGCGCTGGACCAGTGGGTAGTGGACCGCGCCGCACAGCTGCAGGGCCGCATCGAAACCGCCTACGAAGAGTACCGTTTCCTGGATGTGTACCAGCAGGTGCACGGCTTCTGCGCGCGGGAATTGGGCGGCTTCTACCTGGACGTGATCAAGGATCGTCAGTACACCACCCAAACCGACTCGCGGGCCCGCCGCAGCGCGCAAACCGCGCTTTACCATGTGGTGGAAGCGCTGAGCCGCTGGGTGGCCCCGATTCTGTCGTTCACCGCCGAGGAGATCTTTGAACATATCCCCGGCGAGCGTGGCGATAGCGTGCTGCTGGAGACCTACTACACTGGGCTTTCCACGCTGGATGAGGGCGCCGAGATGGGCCGCGCGTTCTGGGAGCAGGTGCTGGAAGTGAAGCACTCGGTGAACAAGTGCCTGGAAGACGCCCGTAACGCCAAAGTGATCAAGGGTAGCTTGGCGGCGGAAGTGACGCTGTTCGTCAATGACGAGCTGCACGCGACGCTGGCGAAGCTCGGTGACGAGCTGCGCTTCGTGATGCTCACCAGCGAAGTGCACCTAGCGCCGCTGGCGGATGCCGCCAATGCCGAAAGCACCGAGCTTGAAGGCTTGAAGGTTGCGGTGAGCGCCAGTGAACATGCCAAGTGCGAGCGCTGCTGGCACCACCGGGCGGACGTGGGCAGCGTTGCCGAGCACCCCGACCTGTGCGGCCGCTGTGTGAGCAACTTACCCGAAGGCAGCGGTGAGATTCGTTACTATGCCTAACTCTTCTCCTGCTCATAAAGCACCTCAGCGGCCGCCCATGCGGCGGCCGCTGCGCTGGCTATGGCTAGCCGTGGCGGTCATTGTGTTGGATCTTGCGACGAAGTATGCCGCTAGCCACTTTTTAAGCTATGCACAGCCGGTTGAAGTCTTGCCGTTTTTCAACCTCACGCTGCTGCACAACACCGGCGCGGCGTTTAGCTTTCTGGCCGAACACCCCGGCTGGCAGCGCTGGTTCTTTGCCGCGATTGCCATTGGTGCCAGCATTGGCCTCACTGTGTGGCTATCCCGCGTGCGTGCGGATGAGAAGCTGCTCGCCATTGCCCTGCCGCTCATTATCGGTGGGGCGCTGGGTAACCTATACGACCGCCTGATTCATGGCTATGTGGTGGATTTTCTATCTTTCCATGCGGCGGGCTGGTACTACCCCGCCTTTAACGTGGCGGATATCGGCATTACCCTAGGGGCCGTGGGCTTAATTTGGGAGTCGATTATGGGTGAGCGGCGGCGGAAAAAAGCCGCTCAGTCACCATCTTCTTAACACGCCAATGAGTGAGGCACCATGGATTACCTAATTGACGACGGTATGGAAATTACCCTGCACTTCACGCTGAAGCTGGAAGATGGCACGGTGGTCGACTCCACCAAAGAGAAGGCCCCAGCCACGTTTCAGTATGGCGACGGCAATCTGCCACCGGGGTTTGAACACCCCATTAAAGGCATGGCAGCGGGCCAGAGTGGAACGTTTCACATTACCCCTGAACATGCGTTTGGCCAGCACAACCCGCAGAATATTCAAACCCTGAAGCGGGCCGACTTTGGTGATGAAGCGCCTGAAATCGGTATGGTGATGTCGTTTGCTGATAAAGCAGGAACGGAATTGCCTGGCGTGGTCAAAACTATTGACGGTGACCGCGTAGAAGTTGACTTCAACCATCCGCTGGCAGGGCGTACATTGACGTTTGAGGTTGAAGTGCTCAACGTCACGCCGATCACCACACACTAATTTCCTGAGCGATGCAGGTTGCATCAAGGCGCTTTTATGCAGTCATCAGAGTCATCTCAGCCCGTACAGATCAAGCTAGCCAACCCGCGCGGGTTTTGTGCGGGTGTTGACCGCGCGATTGATATCGTCAACCGCGCGCTGGATGTCTTCGGCCCGCCGATTTACGTTCGCCATGAAGTGGTGCACAACCGCTTTGTAGTAGAAACCCTGCGTGAACGCGGCGCGGTCTTCGTGGAAGAGCTCCATGAAGTGCCCGACGATGTGATCGTCATCTTCTCTGCCCACGGCGTTTCCCGGGCGGTGCAGCAAGATGCCGAGCAGCGTGGCCTGAAAGTGTTCGATGCCACCTGCCCGCTGGTCACCAAAGTGCATATGGAAGTGCTGCGCTACGCCAAGCGCGGCCAGGAGTGCATTCTGATTGGCCACGAAGGCCATCCGGAAGTAGAAGGCACCATGGGGCGCTACGACACCTCCCACGGCGGCAAGATCTATTTGGTAGAAGATGAGCAGGACGTTGCCAATCTGGTTGTCAATGACCCCACGGCGCTGGCATTCGTGACCCAAACCACGCTCTCCATGGATGACACTGCCAAAGTGATCGACGGGTTGCGAGAGAAATTCCCCGAGATTCAGGGGCCGCGCAAAGACGATATTTGCTACGCCACCCAAAACCGCCAGGATGCGGTGCGTGAATTGGCAGCAGATAGCGACTTGGTGCTGGTGGTTGGCAGCCCCAACAGCTCGAACTCGAACCGCCTACGTGAGCTTTCTGAGCGTATGGGGACCCCCGCTTACTTGATCGATAACGCCGAGCAAATCGAGCCTTCGTGGTTGGAAGGCGTAAAACGTATTGGCGTCACCGCTGGCGCAAGTGCCCCCGAGGTGCTGGTAAAAGGCGTGATTGATCAGTTGCAGGCATTAGGGGCTACGGCACCTGTTGAGCTGCAGGGGCGTGAAGAAAATATTACGTTCTCCATGCCGAAAGAGCTGCGGGAGCAAGTGATTGTAAGCGGGTAATGCAAACGGTATCAGTTTGCGACATACTCAAAGTATGAGTGAACTGATATGGGAGCATCGCTTAGTGTCTTATGTTTTTGATCGCCGTGCGGGTGACGTTAGTAAGCACCAGCGCGGCTTTACCCTCATCGAGTTACTGATTGCGGTGGTCATTATTGGGATCATCGCCAGCATCGCCTACCCCAGCTACACCCGCTACGTCGAACGCTCCGTTCGCTCTGATGGCCAAACGGCACTCTTGCAAGCGGCTTCAGAAATGGAGCGTTGTTATTCCCGTGACTACACCTATGAAGAGTGCGATTTGGATATGACCGACTCTCCGAGCGGCCATTACGCCATCTCAACCGATACCGGAAGCCAAAGCGACGGCGGCTACGTATTAACCGCGACGACCCAACGCTCAGACGGCTGTGATGAAGATCTCACCTTAAATGCAAAAGGGGTACGTGCCCCAGAGGCGTGCTGGTAATGAAGCATCAGCAAGGGTTCTCACTCATTGAGGTGCTGATCGCGCTGGTAGTGCTTGCCTTTGGCCTGATGGGGGTGGCCGCCATGCAGATGAAAGCCCTGCAAAGCGCGACCGAAGGGTATCAGCGCTCTATAGCCGTGGTGGCGGCGGTCGATGCCCAAGAGAGAATTTGGAATCTATTAGCCAGCGACTCTAATTGCGAAGCCATAGAGGCGTCAGCGGTGAGTGCCCTTGAAGATGATTGGATAGAGCACTGGTCAGAAGATACAAACGCCAACCCGCTACGGGGCGCTAACTGGGACAACAGCGATGTGAGGATGTCCGAAGGGTGCGAGTTTACAATTGTGATAGCCCTAAATAGCGTCTCTAGCAACAGCGAGGAGGAGTACCTCTACAGTTTCATCCTCCCGAACACGGCAGGTGCCCTATGAAAGTAGTGAAGCAACAGCTGGGCGCTGGCTTGGTTGAGTTAATGGTGGCGATGGCGATTGGTACGGTGATTGCGCTAGGGGCGGGCCAACTCTTTTTATCTACCTTTTCGACGTTTAGCGCGGTGGATGAGCTAAGCCGGAAGCAAGAAGTAGCGGTGTTTTTAACGCAAATTTTAGCGGAAGAACTGCGAAAGGAAGACGATGTTGATCGCTATGCGCTTTCTTGCTCTATAGCGGATGCTCAGTGTCTTTGCACAATTAGCGATACCGACGAAGATAATCAACCAGTCATAAATTTTTATAAAGATTTTGAAGAAAGCCACGTTATTAGCGATGCGGAGTGTAGCGACGAGCCATTGGTGAGATCAGTACAAGATCACCACTACGAAATCAGCGTTCCGATTATGAAGGGTGGTGAGTCGCTAATATTCCATGTCACCAAACGAGATATCGTAACAACCACCAACCCCGAGTGAGGTAACAATGAAAAAGCAGCAAAAAGGCGCGGCACTCTTTGTTGTCATGGCCTTGTTATCGGCCTCCATGGTGGTGGGTATGAGCACTATGCAGTCCTCCCTTGTCGATGAGCGGCTGGCAGGGAACTTTCGCTCTTCTGTTCAAGCGCAAATGACCTCTGAAAATACCTTGTCGTCGTTAGTTAATCCTGTCAATACTGCAAGTCGCAACGATTTTTTAGGACAGTTAGTGGCAAATCCGCAACTGCTTGAAGAGACGGAAGGAAAGCTAACGGGTGATGAGATCGCTCAGCTACTTCAAGCAGGTACCTTGGATCAATTTATTGAAGATCTGCTTCCTGCCAATTTTGACGAGCTAGAAATAGATGAGCAAAATCGTATAAAAGAAGAGCTGCTGGCTAACTTGCAGCTTCAATTTGAAGTGAATACTGATGAGCAAACGGTCACGATCACCTCCTGGGACCGAGGGCTGCGCAATAGTGCCGCACGTGATTCGGCGTTGGTTTACTCCTATCGTTATAGTGGTGCCGCTGAACAAAGCTCACCTTTCGAGACCGCGATTGTAGGTTGCGAGGGCATTTCGGTAGCCGGTGGCTCTACGATCAGTAGCTATCGCTCTAGTGATGGTCCATGGAGCGGCCAGCCAGGAAGTTTTGCAACCAGTGATGTCCCTCTAATTAGCACAACGTCAGAAAATGCAAATGTTGAAATTGGAGGAGGTGAAAAAATTCACGGTGGCATAGCTGCACTTGGAACGGTTGCTCTCAATGGTTCTTCTCAGGTTTATGGTGATATTCACTCGAATATGGATGTGAATTTAAATGAAAATAACCTTGTTCATGGAGATGTCTATAGTAAAGGTGCAGTTTATATGGGCTCCGCAACGGTTAAAGGAAGTATCTTTTCAGAGGGTGATGCCACACTAGATAATGGTGGCTCAAAAGTTGAGGGTGATGTTGAAAGCGCTGCAAACGTTATTTTTTCTAGTAGCGGTCGCGTTAATGGGGTTGTGAGGTCCAAGGGTGACGTTAATTTAAATAATTGGAGTGCGAGTGTAGGCCAGGGGATATATGCACAGGGTGAAATTTATAGCCCTAGAAATCCTCCATATAACCCTCCAGAAGGGCATGTAGACCAAGCATACCGTGATAATTTTTACTCAAATACTTCTGTTTCAATAGCTGAAATTGAGAGTTTAGAACCACAGCCCTGTGACACTTTCGATTTTTTTGGTAATTCGTTGAAAGAGGAGGTGGCTCGCTATCAAAATGATCATCGGTCCATTGGTAATGTGGTAGTTAATAATGGTGTTGTAGATATAACAATGACACCAAGTCGTGTATCAGTTGTTGGTAGTGATAATCACGGTCACATTAATGGGGCCGAGCCGGAAGTGGCTGCTGTTTTTGGAGAAGATGCCTCTATCTATTACGTTGATAGTTTGCAGATGGCTAGTACTTCTAAGCTGCATATCAAAGGCGGCGACGTGGCGCTAGTAATAGGTGGTGAATTCTCTATGGGGGGTGGTGGAGCTGGCTTAGTTATTGACCCAGATAGTAGTTTGATGGTGTTTGTGGAGGGGCAGGTGAAGTTGAATAGCAACGTGAAGATGCCGACCACGAATACATTGAGTGCTACTGGTAAACCGACTTTTTCAATATTTTCCAGCTATGAGAGCAATAGTGTAGGTATTGATATTAATGCGAGCAACCGAGTGGTTGCCAATGTCTACGCCCCTTTTACGCAGGTAAGTGTTAATTCAGGCGGCAGTCTTTTTGGTAGTGTAAAAGCGAGGAAAGTAACGGTGGTTGGTGGCGCTAAAGTTGTGTATGACGAGCTATTAGCCAATGCGTTTGGCGAAAATAGTGGCGAGCCAAGCCCCGAGTGGTGCAGCTTTGATGATTTATCCCCTTTAACCGTCGCAAGCCCTGTCGGTAACTTATCTCTTCCAAATTCTCAAGCAGAGTTTAATGGTAAAGACAGTGTTCCTGATATTACGGTGACCCAAGGCGATCTTGAAAGGTTCTCCGGCGCTAACGCCGCCAACGATAATATCCAGGGAGGCATTCCTGATGGGGTATTTAGTCGTGGTGAAAGTGCTGAAAAATTTCATGCTTTTATCCGTATGTTAAAAGATAATGCAGATAATGTCTTGGGTGATATCTCTAAGGTTAAAGATCCTTTTGGAGAGGAAGGCAATGGCAAAGAGGAAATTACTTATATTACAGGTGATGTCGACAAAAATAACATCTCCGGTGCCGGTATTTTAGTGATTGATGGTAATTACAATGCTGGAGGAAATCCCAGTTTTGATGGGTTGATTATTGTGTTGGGTAACTATTCACAAAAGGGCGGCGGAGGAAGAGACTTAAACGGCGCTTTGCTAGTCGCGCCTTATAATGTCAATGACCTAAAATTCACTGAGGCGAATATTGAGTTTAGCGGAGGCGGAAGCAATGATTTTAATTATGATGAAGCGGCGCTGCGTACTGCCTTTAATTTACTGGATGACGAAGAGCAGGCCAGTTGGGGGAGTTGTAATGCCCCACCCGCGTCTGGTGATGGCGAGTTGACCTGGTATCTAAGCGATTGGCGTTGAAGCTGTTCGCCACCCGTCTGGCAAAACGTTATGATAGGCCTATTTGCCCAAGAGCTAGAACATCATGAGTCAGACAGCTAAAACCCGTGTGCTGACCGGGATTACCACTTCTGGAACGCCGCACCTTGGTAACTATGTTGGCGCCATTAAGCCTGCCATTGAGGCAAGCCAAGACCCGAACGTACAACCGTTCTTCTTTCTTGCTGACTATCATGCGCTGATCAAGTGCCAGGACCCTAAGCGTGTGCAGGCTTCCCGCCTGGAGATCGCCGCGACGTGGCTGGCGCTTGGCCTAGATACCGACAACGCGATCTTCTACCGCCAGTCGGATATTATCGAGATCCCCGAGCTGATGTGGATGCTCTCCTGCGTGTGTGCCAAGGGGCTAATGAACCGTGCCCACGCTTATAAAGCCGCCGTGGCAGAGAATGAAGAGGCCGGTAATCAAGACCCGGATAAAGGCGTCACCATGGGGCTGTTCGGCTATCCGGTACTGATGGCCGCCGATATTTTGATGTTCAATGCGAATAAAGTGCCGGTTGGCCGCGACCAGATTCAGCATATCGAAATGGCGCGAGATATGGCTGGCCGCTTTAACCACCTGTTTAAAGGCCAGTACTTTGTACAGCCTGAAGCCGTCGTGGATGAAAAAGTGGAAGTATTGAAAGGGCTGGATGGGCGCAAGATGTCCAAAAGCTACAACAATACAATCCCGCTGTTTGTGAGCGAGAAAAAGCTGCAGAAACTGGTACGTAAAATCAAAACCAACTCGCTGGAACCCGGCGAGCCGAAAGACCCGGATACCTGCACCCTGTTCCAGATTTTCTCAGCCTTCGCGAGTGAATCCGAAGCGTTGGCTATGCGCCAGCAGTACGCAGAGGGCATTGGCTGGGGCGAAGCAAAAGACCGCGTATTTGAGTACGTCAACGCCCACCTAAGCGCCCCTCGTGAGCGGTATAACGCGCTGATGGAAGACCCGGCCCATATTGAAGCAGTCCTGCAAAAAGGCGCTGAGCGTGCCCGGGAAGAGGCTGCTGTTACCATGGATCGATTACGCGCTGCCGTCGGCCTTGGGCGCTTTGTTTAATATTCTTTAAAGGCATAAATACTGCTAAATAAAGAATTTCCAGCGTTCTACGGCCAACGTTAGGCTTATAAGTACTGTATAAGAGCTCTTATCCAAGAGCTATTGCCCAAGAGCCTCTGTCAAAGAACGTGTGTTTAACTTAGCCAAGCGCCTGCTGTTCGCAGGCGCTTTTGGCGTTTCTTAAAGGTGAATTATGGCGACGACCTCTACGGTAGCACCGGTTAACTATCGAGTGCCTCTATTGGCAACTGCGGCCATTGTGCTGGGTGCCTTGGTGATTGGTGTGCTGTTTAGCGCCAATATCGGCTTACTTATGATCGTAGGTGGCCTGCTGGGTATGGTGCTGTACCATGCGGCGTTTGGCTTTACAGCGGCATGGCGGGTGTTTATTACCGAGCGCCGTGGGCGTGGGCTGCGGGCGCAAATGGTCATGCTGGCGATTGCCGTGGTGCTGTTCTTCCCGGCGCTGGGCGCGGGCAGCCTGTTTGGTACTGAAGTGCGCGGCTTCGTTTCTCCCATCGGTATTTCTGTATTAGTGGGCGCGTTTATCTTCGGGGTAGGCATGCAGCTAGGCGGTGGCTGTGCTTCTGGCACCCTGTTCACCGCAGGCGGCGGTAATGCACGCATGCTGATTACGCTGGTGTTCTTTATTGTGGGGTCGGTGATTGGTACCGCGCACTTTGCCTGGTGGCAGAGCCTGCCCGCTTTCCAGCCGGTATCGCTGGTCAATGTAGCCGGAGTTGGCGGCGGTATTGGGATCAGCTTAGTGCTGTTTGCTGCGATTGCGGTCTTTACCGTAATTATGGAGAAACGCCGCCACGGTCATCTAGAGCAAGCCCCGCTGGTGGATAAGCCTGGAGCCGAGCGCTGGTTATCCGGCCCGTGGCCGCTGGTAGCCGGTGCGGTCGCCCTGGCACTGCTGAACTTTGCCACGCTGGCACTGGCTGGCCGCCCCTGGGGGATCACCTCGGCGTTTGCGCTGTGGGGCGCCAAGAGTTTTGAACTGGTAGGCGGCGATGTGAGCCAGTGGGGCTATTGGCAAGCACCCGGCAATGCCGCCGCGCTGGAAGCCAGCGTATGGGGAGACATTACCACGGTGATGAACGTTGGCATTATGTTGGGCGCGCTGGCAGCGGCAAACCTGGCCGGGCGCTTTGCCCCTAACTTCCGTATTCCACTTAAATCTGTGCTGGCGGCGGTGATTGGCGGCATTATGCTGGGCTACGGGGCTCGCTTGGCCTTTGGCTGCAACATTGGCGCTTACTTTAGCGGCATTGCTTCCGGCAGCCTGCATGGCTGGGTGTGGATGGCAGCGGCCTTCGCTGGCAACATGGCAGGCGTTAAGCTGCGCCCGCTATTTTTTGATGGCGAAGCAGGGCGCAAGCCGGTAGCGAAAAGCTGCTAAACGTTCCGCCGTTCAAACTGCGTCATAGCGCCTTGGTTAACGCCAAGGCGTTTTTTTATCGAACATCGCGAAAAAACCCGTACTTCTTCTAGTGCGAGGATGGATAGCGAGGGGCGTGAGAGCGCCCCTAGTCCGGCCTCGATTGTTGCTCAATATACTGTTTGACCATGCTCAGGGGGGCGCCTCCGACACTTCCCGCAAAGTAGCTTGGACTCCACAGCGAGTTCTTCCGGTAGGCGGGCTGCACCAGTTCAGGGTGTAGTAACTTCATCCGCCGGCTGGATACCCCCTTCAAACTATTCACCAGCCTGGATACCGCCACTTTGGGTGGAAAGTTGACAAGCAAATGGACGTGATCGGTTTCACCGTTGAACTCCTGCAGCTCCGCCTCGAAGTCCCGACACACACGGTCGAAAAGCAATTCGAGGGAGTTGAGATGCGCGCCGGTAAACACCTTGCCCCGATACTTGGTGACAAAGACCAAATGGACATGGAGTTCAAAAACGCAGTGCCTTCCTGTTCTGATAGCTTGTTTGGTTTCCATAGACCAAGTATATTCGAAGCCATGAAGCAGACCAAGACCCTCAAGGTTCGAGTGAAGGACAAACACGCCGCCGAGCTTAACCGCATGGCCCGCAGCGTGAATTTTGTTTGGAACTACCTCAACGAACTGTCTTCCCGAGCCATTCGGGAGAAAGGTCTGTTTCTGTCTGCCTACGACATGCACCCCTATACCAAGGGTGCTGGCAAGGACCTCGGCCTGCACAGCCAAACGCTGCAATGCATTGCTGCTGAATACGTTGCCCGCCGCAAGCAGTTCAAAAAGCCCCGCTTGAATTGGCGCAAGTCTGGCGGTGTGCGCCGCTCACTTGGCTGGATTCCGGTCAATACCGGCGCGGCCAAGTGGAAGAACGGGCAGGTATTTCACAACGGCACCTACTTCAAGGTGTGGGATAGCTACGGCCTGTCGACATACAAGTTCCGTGCCGGCAGTTTCAACGAAGATAGCCGGGGCCGGTGGTATTTCAATGTTGCGGTCGAGGTGGACGTTCAACCGACGCTTGGGCAGGGCGCCGTTGGCATCGACCTTGGGCTCAAGGATGTGGCCACCTGTAGCGATGGAGAAAGGCTGGAAAACAGCCGCTTCTACCGCCGCATGGAAGACCAGTTGGCGACAGCCCAACGTGCCCGTAACAAGCGGCGGGTAAAGGCTATTCACGCCAAGATCAAGAACCGTCGCCAGGACGCTCAGCACAAGTTTTCCCGGAAACTCGTCAACCAGTACGGCGAAATCGTCGTGGGCGATGTTTCCTCAACCAAGCTCGCGAAGACCAAGATGGCCAAAAGCGTTTACGACGCTGGCTGGTCACAACTGAAAACGATGCTGGAATATAAATGCGCTCACGCAGGCATCGTCTTCAAGGTCGTTCGCGAAACCAACACCACCCGCGCCTGTTCGTCGTGCGGCTCGCTTAGCGGGCCGCAGGGCGTCAACGGGTTGCGAGTAAGGGGCTGGGAGTGCGTGGAGTGTGGTGTACTCCACGACCGGGACGTGAATGCGGCCCGGAATATCCTCAGTCTCGGGGCAGGACGTTGCCCTCAAGAAGTTGGAATCCCCGCCCTTTAGGCGGGGAGGACGTCAAGTCTCTGCCACCTTTGTCGTACTAGCATGTTACATTACGCCTAAACGCCGCCAACGCCCAGTGTTGCTGCATTGCAACAGCAATTGACATAAAAAGAGAGTGCCTATGTCTACGACGAGTAAACGCCCCCTGTACATTCCTTACGCCGGTCCTTCGCTGCTTGAAATGCCGCTATTGAACAAAGGTAGCGCGTTTACTCAGGAGGAGCGGCTAGCATTTAACCTGATAGGCTTGTTGCCGCAAAAAGTCGAAACCATTGATGATCAGCTTGAGCGTGTTTACCGCCAGTACCAGCAGTGCCATAGCGATTTAGAGCGCCATATTCACCTTCGTGCCATTCAGGATGACAACGAAACGCTCTATTTCCGTCTCGTCTCTGAGCATCTGGAAGAGATGCTGCCGATTATCTACACGCCGACGGTTGGCCAGGCGTGCCAGGAGTTCTCCAATATCTACCGCAATCACCGGGGGCTGTTTATCAGCTACCCGGACCGCGAGCATATGGACGATATCCTGCGTAGCGCCACCAAAGATAACGTGAAAGTGATCGTGGTGACCGATGGCGAGCGGATTCTCGGCCTTGGCGACCAGGGTATCGGCGGCATGGGCATTCCTATCGGTAAGCTGGCGCTCTATACCGCTTGCGGCGGGATTAGCCCAGCCTATACGCTGCCGATCATGATCGACGTAGGCACCAATAACCAAGCGCTGCTGGATGACCCGATGTACATGGGCTGGCGCCATGAACGGGTAGGCCAGGAAGAGTACGATGCCTTTATGGCGGAGTTTATTGCTGCCGTGAAGCGCCGCTGGCCGAACGTGCTGCTGCAGTTTGAAGATTTTGCCCAGGCCAACGCCGTGCCGCTGTTGGAGCGCTACCGTAACGAACTGTGCTGCTTCAACGATGACGTGCAGGGCACGGCCTCTGTGGTGGTAGGTACGCTGATGGCGGCCTGCCAGGCCCGCGAAGAAACCATTGCCCAGCAGCGCGTGGTGTTTGTTGGCGGTGGCTCTGCCGGTTGCGGTATCGCCGAGCAGGTCGTGGTCGCCATGGAGGCGGAAGGCCTGACCGAAGCGGAAGCGCGGGCGCGCATCTTTATCGTCGACCGTGACGGTTTGATGACCACGGATCAAACGTGGCAGCGGGATTTCCAGCGCCGTTTGGCCCATGACTCTTCGCTAGTGGCGGAGTGGAACGGCCAGGGCTTGGAAGAGACCATTGCCCAAATCAAACCGACGATCTTGATTGGCGTATGTGGCCAGCGCGGTATCTTCACCGAGCAGGTGGTACGTACCATGCACGCAGGCTGCGAACATCCGGTGATTATGCCGCTCTCGAACCCGACCTCCCAGGCGGAAGCGGTGCCAGAGGATGTGATTCGTTGGACCGATGGCCAAGCGCTGGTAGCCACCGGTAGCCCGTTCGCACCGGTGGTCTATAACGGCCGCACCTATCCGATTGCCCAGTGCAACAACGCTTATATCTTCCCCGGCATTGGTTTGGGTGTGATTGCAGCGAACGCTAACCGCGTTACCGATGAGATGCTGATGAGCGCCTCGCGGGCGTTGGCGCGTGAAGCACCGCTGGTCAAAGAAGGCAAAGGCGCACTGCTGCCGCCGCTTTCGCGGATTCGTGATATCAGCAAGTCGATTGCTTTTGAGGTGGCCGCACAAGCCCAGCAGAATGGCGTTGCGTTGAAAACCAGTGGTACAGCGCTGCGCGAGCGTATCGAAAAAGCTTGCTGGTCGCCGGAGTACCGCTTCTATCGTCGTCGCGCCTTCTAAACTGGCGCGCTGGCAAAAAAAAGCCCCCACCGAGGTGGGGGCTATGCAAGCATTGGGAGGTCGTACCTCTAGGCTGCGCCGATCATCTTGCGCAGCACGTAGTGAAGGATACCACCGTGGCGGTAGTACGCCAGCTCATTGACGGTATCAATTCGGCACTTGGCATCAACGGTACGTTCCCCGTCGCTATTTTTAATCACGACTTGAACGGTGCCGCCGGGGCTTAAGTCGCTCAAACCGGCAATCGAGATCTCCTCATCCCCTGTTAATCCCAGGCTTTCACGGCTTTCGCCTTCCGGGAACTGTAGCGGCACCACGCCCATACCGATCAGGTTAGAGCGGTGGATACGCTCGAAGGATTCGGCAATGACTGCGCGCACGCCTAGCAAACGGGTGCCTTTGGCAGCCCAATCCCGCGAGGAGCCGGTGCCGTACTCCTTACCAGCAATCACCACCAGCGGCGTGCCTTCCTCTTTATATTTCATGGCGGCATCGTAAATCGCCATCTGCTCGCCGCTCGGCACGTGGCGGGTTTCGCCGCCTACCACGCCGTCGAGCATCTCGTTTTTGATGCGCACGTTGGCGAAGGTGCCGCGCATCATCACTTCATGGTTACCCCGGCGTGAGCCGTAGGAGTTGAAGTCGACCGGCTTCACGCCGTGCTCTTGCAGGTAGCGCCCGGCGGGGCTATCCGGCTTGATAGAGCCAGCAGGCGAGATATGGTCGGTGGTGACGGAGTCACCCAGCATCGCCAGTACGCGGGCGTTCTTCACGTCCTCGATGGCGTCTGGCTCCCGCTGCATCCCTTCAAAGAAGGGCGGGTGCTGAATATAGGTTGATTCCGGCCACTCGTACACTTTGCCTTCCGGCACTTTGATCGACTTCCAAGTGTCGTCACCTTCAAAGACCGCGCCGTACTCTTTGCGGAACATCTCGGTATTGACCTTCTCGACGGCGCTAGCGATATCCGCTTGTGAAGGCCAAATATCCTTCAGATAAACCGGGTTGCCGTCGCTATCCTGGCCGAGCGGGTCGGTGGTTAGGTTGCGCTGTACGTTGCCCGCCAATGCATAGGCGACCACCAGGGGCGGCGAGGCCAGCCAGTTGGTTTTCACCAGCGGATGCACGCGGCCTTCGAAGTTACGGTTGCCAGAGAGCACCGAGGCCACGGTGAGGTCGCCGTTGTTGATGGCTTTTTCAATCTCTTCCGGCAGCGGCCCAGAGTTACCGATACAGGTAGTGCAGCCGTAGCCCACTAGGTTGAAGCCTAGGGCGTCTAGGTCATCGTTAAGATTGGCGGCGGCGAGATAGTCGGTGACGACTTTAGAGCCGGGGGCCAACGATGTTTTTACCCAAGGCTTGGTGGTCAAGCCTTTTTCGCGGGCGTTGCGGGCCAGCAGGCCTGCCGCCATCATTACGCTTGGGTTGGAGGTGTTGGTGCACGAAGTAATGGCGGCGATGACTACCGCGCCGGGGTCAAGGCTGAAGTCCTGCTCGCCCATGGTGACGGACTGGCTGTCACTGTGTTTGAAGTCGTGCTCGTAGCTACGCTCAATACCCACCGCTGTTTGGCCACCTTCCGAAGCAAGTTTGCCCTTCTCGGTGGTGGGACGTGCTTTGCCGTCCTCTTCCATCACTTTGCTAAAGGCGCTGGCCATATTTTTGAGGGCAACGCGGTCCTGCGGACGTTTGGGGCCTGCTAGGCTGGCTTCCACCTCGTTCATATCCAAGCTGAGTGTGTCAGTGAACACAGGCTCGTCACCCGGCTCACGCCACAGCCCTTGGGCTTTGCTGTACGCTTCCACCAGCGCGATCTGGCTATCTTCGCGACCGGTTAAGCGCAGGTAGTTGAGCGTTTCGTCATCCACCGGGAAGAAGCCGCAAGTGGCGCCGTATTCCGGGGCCATGTTGGCAATGGTGGCGCGGTCCGCCAGCGGCAGGTCTTTCAGGCCATCGCCGTAAAACTCGACGAACTTACCTACCACGCCTTTCTTGCGCAGCATTTCGGTGACGGTCAGCACGAGGTCGGTGGCGGTAATGCCTTCCTGCAGCTTGCCCGTCAGCTTGAAGCCAATCACCTCGGGAATCAGCATGGAAACCGGCTGACCCAGCATGGCGGCCTCGGCTTCGATACCGCCCACGCCCCAGCCCAGTACGCCGAGACCGTTAATCATGGTGGTGTGGGAGTCGGTGCCCACTAGCGTGTCGGGATAGGCAAAGGTTTTGCCATCTTCCTCTTTGGTCCATACCGTGCGGCCCAGGTACTCTAGGTTCACCTGGTGGCAAATACCGGTGCCGGGCGGTACAACGCTGAAGTTATCAAAGGCTTTTTGGCCCCAGCGCAGGAACTCGTAGCGTTCGCCGTTGCGCTGCATTTCGATATCGACGTTTTCTTGGAACGCCGCCGCGTTGCCGAATTTATCGACCATCACCGAGTGGTCAATCACCAAGTCAACCGGAGAGAGCGGGTTGATACGGGCAGGGTCTTCACCGAGCTTTTCTACGGCGGCCCGCATGGAAGCAAGGTCTACTACACCGGGTACACCGGTAAAGTCCTGCATCAGCACGCGGGCGGGGCGGTAGCCGATTTCACGGCTGGATTTGCCCTCTTTCTGCCAATCCACCAGGGCCTGCATGTCTTCCTGGTCGACACTCTCATCGTCAGCGAAGCGCAGCTGGTTTTCGAGCAGGATTTTGAGCGTCTTGGGTAGCCGGTCGATGTTGCCTAGCGTTTCAGCCGCCGTGGGCAAGCTGTAGTAGTGATACTCTTGGCTTCCTGCCGTTAAGGTATGAAGCGTGTTGGGTATCTTGCTCATTCCATTCTCCTCTGATTGCTTGGCGTTACGCGACGGTCACTGCTTTTCTTGGTATGGCGAATCAATAGTATGGCTTATTAATAGCACATGGGTGTTTCACCATAGAGTTTCAAGGCATCTTTGCCTAATAGCGTAGACTAACCCTTGTAATAGCTTGTACTTGGCGCCATTTCAGGCAGACTCTCTTGCAACGTTATCTGCTCAATATTGTGACAAAGGTGGTGTCATGGAAACGCGTCATGAACGTTTGATTATTCTTGGTTCCGGCCCTGCAGGGTATACCGCAGCGGTGTATGCAGCACGGGCTAACTTAAAGCCGCTGCTGATTACCGGTATACAGGCAGGTGGCCAATTGACCACTACAACCGATGTGGATAACTGGCCCGGCGATGCCGAAGGCGTCCAAGGCCCCGAGCTGATGGAGCGCATGAAGCAGCACGCCGAGCGGTTTAATACCGAAGTGCTGTTTGATCATATCAATGAAGTCAGCTTAGGTGAAAAGCCGTACACTTTAAAAGGCGATAGCGGTACTTATACCTGCGATGCGCTGATCATTGCGACCGGTGCCAGCGCACGCTACTTGGGGCTGCCCACTGAGCAGCAGTTTATGGGTCAGGGTGTTTCTGCCTGCGCCACTTGCGATGGCTTTTTCTATCGCAACCAGGAAGTGATTGTTGTAGGCGGGGGCAACACCGCCGTGGAAGAAGCGCTGTACCTTTCCAATATCGCCTCTAAGGTGACGCTGGTACACCGCCGCGATACCCTACGCGCCGAAAAAATTCTGCAAGACAAACTCTTCGAGAAAGCCGAGGCGGGCAAGATTGCTTTGGAATGGTTCTACGAAGTAGAGGAAGTGCTGGGCGACAACACCGGCGTGACCGGCGTGCGGGTGAAATCTACCAAAGATGGCTCCACCAAAGAGATTCATGCGCCGGGGCTGTTTATTGCCATCGGCCATAGCCCCAACACCGGCATCTTTGAAGGCCAGCTGGAAATGAACGGCGGCTATATCAAAGTGAAATCGGGCAGTGAAGGTAACGCAACGGCGACCAGCGTGCCGGGTGTGTTTGCCTGTGGCGATGTGATGGATCATATCTATCGCCAGGCAATTACCTCAGCAGGTAGCGGCTGCATGGCCGCGCTGGATGCCGAGCGCTATCTGGATGGTATTGCTTAATTAGCCATACGTTTGTTGGTGAGAGCTCCCATTAGTCAGCACAGCTAGTGGGGGCTTCTCCCGTCGAAGCTCGTCCGAGGTTGCTTAAAACGAGGGTTGCGCCCGAGGTGGCTGTTTGATCATTGCCAGGACAAATAGTGTAAGTGCTGTTATAACCTCTCGTATATCCTATCGAATCGTATTTAATTCTTGATCTGCCATTCTTAGTAACGTGAACGCCTTTAGTGGGTGCGAAGACGCGCACAATATCTTGGTCACTAATGCTCGTCGTTTTGTCTCCTTGGACAATAATGACAGGGTTGTTCCAGTCATCTGAGCAGGCGTTTTTCCCTTCGTTAGCCGGGCAGACTGTTATATCGCTCTGCTGGGTAATCGCGGTATTGCGTGCCAGAGTAAGGATTGTCTGTAGCCGATTCACCTCGCTGGTGACTGCAGAACGCTCGCCTAGTGCCTGAAAGTTGGGCAAACCCCAGGCCGCCAGCATGCCCATTAAGGCGAGTGCCACCAGCAACTCAAGCAGTGTAAAGCCCGTGTTGTTTCGCCTAGCGATGTGGTGAGGCTGTGCCATAGTCTCTCTCAGTAGCTTGACCTGTTGAAACGCATCACTATGCTCATTCTCTTTATGCCGCCAATGCGCTGGTACTCTGTTAGCGGCTCTTTTAGCGACTCTATTAGCAATAGTGGGCAATATTTGTGAGCGATTTCTTAATTATAGGCGGTGGTGTTATTGGCATGATGACCGCGCTGCAACTGGCAGATGCAGGTCAGAATATCACGCTGGTGGAGCGTGGGGTATGCGGGAAAGAGGCTTCTTGGGCAGGCGGGGGTATTGTGTCGCCGCTCTACCCATGGCGGTACGGCGAGCCAGTATCGCAACTTTCCCGCTGGTCGGAGGGTGTCTATCCGACGCTGGCACTGCGCCTGCTGGAAGAGACCGGCATCGACCCGGAGTATCGCCAAAAGGGCTTGCTCTACTTAAACGTGGATGACGATGGCGCGGCACTGCGATGGGCCCGCCAGCTAGGCAAACCATTGGAGCGGGTAGACGCCTCTTTTGTGCATCAAAAAGAGCCCGAAGCGGCTGCGCCAGAAGGCAGCGCGCTCTGGATGCCCACTCTAGGCAGCGTGCGCAACCCGCGCTTGGGCCAAGCGCTAAGGGCGCGCTTAGCCGACATGCCCAACGTCACACTCGTAGAGCAGTGCAGCGTGCAGGGGTTTATTCAGCGCCAAGGCCGCGTGGTGGGTGTTGATACCAACCAAGGCGAGCAGCTAGCCGAGCAGTTGGTGGTATGCGGCGGTGCTTGGGCAGCCCAGTTGCTAGAGGGGTTAAACGTGCGCCTGCCGGTGCGTCCCGTCAAAGGGCAGATGATTGCTTATCAAGCGCCCCCGGGGTTAGTGCAACGTGTCGTGCTAAAGGATGGTCGCTATGTGATTCCCCGTAGCGACGGGCTACTGCTGGTAGGCTCGACCCTGGAAGAGGCGGGCTTCGATAAAGCCACTGATGAAGAGGCGCTGGCCTCGCTCAAGCGGAGCGCGGAGAATATTATCCCCGCGCTGGCAGATTGCCCCGTAGCGCACCATTGGGCGGGCCTGCGCCCTGGCTCGCCGGAAGGCATTCCTTTTATTGGCGCACTGCCCGGTTTTCCGAATGTGTTTGTCAATGCAGGCCACTACCGTAACGGCTTAGTACTAGCGCCTGCATCGACACACTTGCTAGCGGATCAGCTGCTTGGGCGTAAGCCGCTGATGGATCCTACGCCTTATCAGCCAACGGCTGCGCGTTTGGCGTAAAGGCGGGGAGGCTTAGCGATTGCTGTTGTCTTCCTGCTCCTGCAAAAAACGGTCACGGTGCGCGCTACAGCAGAACCACTGTTCCGCATCGCGCAGCGCCTCGTTTTCCGGTACGTGGACATCACACCAGCGGCAGCGCACCATTTTGCCACCTTCATGGCGAGGGGGTGTTTGCTGCTGGTGGGTCAGCTTACGCTGGCGGTAAATACCGTAAAGCTTCAAGCCTACGTAAAACAGCACGGCAAATATAATCAGCCGAATGATCAATAGATTCATCCTCAATGGCTCCCCAAGTGGGAAAGGCGGTTACAAGGCGTGACTGGCGGCAAGACTTTCGTTGCTTTCAGCCCTCTTAGTGCTGTGTGGCCTTTGCCACTTGGCATGCCTTGCGGGACAATGCATCTACTATATAGATGCCACCGTATTCCGAAGATTCTCAAGAGATTTTAACGCCCATGCAAGACTTAACGCTGGTAATGGCCCAACTCGACCCTCTGGTGGGAGATATTCCCGGCAATGCCGCGCGTGCCATTGAGGCTGTGCGAGAAGCGAGGATTGAGCATGGGGCGGATATTGTTGTCTTCCCTGAGCTTTTTTTATCCGGCTACCCGCCGGAAGATTTGCTGCTGCGCCCCTCCATGGAAACCCGCCTGCGGGAAGCGCGGGCTAAAATGGCCGAAAAAATCTCCCGCGATGTGCTGGTGATTATTGGCTACCCCGGCGTGCGTGAAGGCAAGTGCTACAACCTGGCGGGTGTGCTGTACAACGGCCAGTGGGAGGCAGAATACGCCAAGCAGGCGCTGCCCAACTACCAAGTGTTTGACGAGCAGCGCTACTTTACCCCTGGCACTGAGCCGCTGGTGTACGAACATAAAGGCGCCAAGCTTGGCCTGCTGATTTGTGAAGATTTATGGGAAGGCGCGCCGGTAAAAGCGGCTCGGGAAGCGGGCGCCGAAGTGCTGATTAGCCTGAATGCCTCGCCCTACCATCAGGACAAGCCCGCCGAGCGGCTGCGCCTTTTAGAGCTGCGTGCCCAAGATGTGCAGCGGCCGATTGTTTACGTCAACACCATCGGCGGCCAGGATGAGCTGGTGTTTGACGGTGGCTCTAGCTGTGTCGATGCCAGTGGGCAGTTAAAGGTGCTGGCACCCTATTGGCAGGCGGGCTTGATGCCCATCCAGTTGCTGCAAACCAGCGCGGATACCTGGGAGCCCCAAGCGGGGGAGATCGAACCCGACGTCGAGCCGGAAGAGAGCCTCTATTGCGCGCTGGTGACTGGCCTGCGTGACTACGTCAATAAAAGCGGGTTCAAGGGCGTAGTGTTGGGGCTTTCTGGTGGGATCGATTCTGCTCTCTCGCTGGCCATTGCGGTGGATGCGTTGGGGCCGCAGCGGGTGCAGGCGGTGATGATGCCTTACCACTACACGGCGGATATCTCCAAACAGGATGCCGCCGAGCAGGCGAACCTGCTGGGCGTGCACTATGACGTGATGCCCATCGAGCCGATGGTGGAAGCCTTTATGGGCACCTTGGCGGAAAGCTTTGCTGGCACTGAGCGGGATACTACCGAAGAGAACCTGCAGTCGCGCTGTCGTGGTGTGCTGTTAATGACCATTTCCAATAAGAAAGGCCTGATGGTGCTGACCACCGGTAACAAGAGCGAAATGGCAGTGGGTTACGCTACCCTGTATGGCGATATGGTGGGCGGCTACAACGCTATTAAGGATGTGTATAAAACTTGGGTTTATCGCTTAGCCCGCTGGCGCAATACTCAGTCTCCGGCGATTCCCGAGCGGGTCATTGAGCGCCCGCCTAGCGCTGAGCTCGCCCCTGATCAGCAGGATAGCGACTCGCTACCCGACTACGATGTGCTGGACGCCATTTTGGTCCGCTACATCGAAGGGGATATGAGCGCCGAGTCGATTATTGCGGCAGGCTTTGAGGAAGAGGATGTCTATAAAGTCGTCAAGCTGGTGGATCGCTGCGAATACAAGCGTCGCCAGGCCCCTGTTGGAGTGCGGGTCACGCCGCGTGGTTTCGGGCGTGACCGTCGCTACCCCATAGTGAATGGCTGGCAGCCTGGGGATTAATGTAAGCGCTCACTGGCTTAAGACAGTACCGGAGGAGGGGCCAAGCAGTGTTTGGCCATCTCTTCCGCTGTCACTGGTCTGCAAAAGTAGTAACCCTGATAAGCGTGGCACTGGTGCTCGTTGAGATAGCGCCAGTGCTCCATGGTTTCCACCCCTTCGGCGATGACGTTAAGGCCCAGCGAACGCCCCATGGCAATGATCGTTTCGACGATGGCCATATCGTCCTCATCCTGGTGAAGGTCGCGTACGAAGGACTGATCGATTTTGATCTGATCCAACGGCAAGCGCTTCAGGTACTGCAGCGATGAGTACCCGGTGCCAAAGTCGTCCATCGCAAAACTGATCCCCAGCGCCTTCAGCTGATGCATGCGGGCGATGGTATCTTCCACTTTTCCAATCACGGTACTCTCGGTTAGCTCAAGCTTCAGCTTGTGGGGCGAGGCGCCGCTTAGCTCCAGCGCGTTGGCTACTTCTTCCACGAAGTTTGGCTGCTGAAACTGTTTCGCGCTGACATTCACGGCCAGCACTAGGTCTTTTGTATGCTCCGCTGTTTGCCACATGACAAGCTGTTCACAGGCAGCATGCAGCACCCACGTACCAATAGGCACGATGAGGCCTGTTTCTTCGGCGAGCGGAATGAACGTGCCGGGGGATACAAAACCACGGGTGGGGTGCTGCCAGCGAATCAGTGCTTCTGCACCAATGGCACGCCCTTGGCTATCCACCTGCATTTGGTACACCAGGACAAACTCATCTCGTTCAATCGCTAAGCGCAAGTCGCGCTCTAGCTCTGTGCGGCACTCCAGCTGTGCTTGGACCGCAGGGTCGTAAAAGCGGATATTATTCTGACCATCGCGTTTTGCGATGTGAACGGCAGAGTTAGCGTACTGGAAAAGATCATCGACGCTTTCATCGACGCCTTTAAACAGCACTAACCCTTGGCTAACGTTAAGATACTGGTGATGACCATCCAGGCAGTAAGCCTGGGTTAATGCATGATTGACCTGATGGGCAAAGAATTCGGCTTTCTCGGCGGCCTTCAGTTTATCGCTGTCTAATCCGTCAATAATCAGCACGAACTCATCGCCACTTAAGCGCCCAATGATGCAGCCTTGTTGTTCAAGGGTTTTAAGCCGTGTTGCCATCTGCTTAAGGAGATCGTCCCCCGCTTGGTGGCCGATGCCATCGTTAATGCGTTTGAACTCATCCACATCTACATACACCAGCGCGCCATAGGTGTCGGTTTGGCTGTTAGTTTCCAGGGAGTGCTGTAAGTGCTCCTTCATTAACCGCCAGTTGGGTAGGTCGGTGAGCGTGTCGTAGTAGGCCAGTTGATGTACTTGGCGCTCCGCAGCGCGACGTTGCTGTTCGGTAACACGAAAAGAGAGCAGGGCAAGTGCAATACGCTTAAGTGGCCCGCTGTGCTTCTGGCTTAAACGCTCTATCGCCTGCATATCAGGTAGTTCCTGGCGGCTATCGGAGAGCGCCAAAATGGCATCACCTACCGTCACAAGGCGCTGGTTGATCCGCCATGCGGCCAGAAAAGCAGCACTAATCAACAGTACAAATAGCCCCACACCCATCCATAGCGTGGAGTCGCGTGAGTGGATGAGGTCTGCGTAAGACTCGCGATGGCGGTCGCTGGCACGCTGGGTAAGTGCCTCAAAAATCTGCTGTGAGAATAGGCTAAACGTATTGTAGTGGCGCTGTGCTTCTTGAAGATAAAACCCTGGGTCGCCTTGATTAAGCGTCGCCGATTCGTTTGCCATACTGACAAAGCGCTGATACTGGTGAAAAGCACGTTGCAGGGTGTCGGCACTCCCTTTGCTAAGGTCAAAAATAAGTGGCGAGGCTGCTAATTGGTCAATGCTTTCTCCGATGGCTGTCAGCTCTTGATTGATCAGGCCATATTCGGAGTAGCGCTGCATTGCACTTAGGCTGGTTTCTTCGGCGCGGCTAAATACTTCGGTCATGCGCTGGTGAAGATCACCCATTTGGCGGTCGAAGGTGGCCATTTGCACCAACGTATCCAAGTCATCAGATTGCAGTTGATAGTTCTGCAATGACTACTCTTTGATAACCTGAGTAGCTAGCACCAGCAATAGCAGCACGGGCAGCACTACTATCAATACCGGTAACAAAAACACCATGAATAAGCTTTGGGAAGGTTTCATAGTAACCTCAAGGGAAGGCAGTGGGCCGCAGCGTGTCACGCCACGGCCCTCCTAAATAGTTAACGGCAGGCAAGACGTTTTATTTAGAAGCTTTCCCATTCGGGTTCAGGAGCAGTGGAAGGTTTGGCAGCCGGTAGCGCGGGTGCTTTTTGGGGTTTATGTGATTGCTGTTCGGTCGCGTGGTTGACGCGGCGGCGGTCTGCACCCGTTGACGCAGTGGCCGGAAGTTTGAAAGCCCCCATGGAATGCAGTAGCTGATGAGCGTTTTGGCGCAGGTTGTTAGCAGCTGTCGCGCTTTCATTGACAAGAGAGGCGTTCTGCTGTGTTACATGGTCCATTTCCGTTACCGCCTGGCCCACTTGCTGTACACCTGCGCTCTGCTCGGCACTGGCGTTGCTGATCTCTTGCATGATTTGGGTAACGCGCTCGATGGCTGCCACAATCTCTTCGGTGGACTTGCTGGCTTCTTCAGCCCGCTCGTTACCATGATTCACACGTTCAAGATTGCTGGTAATGAGGTTGTTAATTTCACGGGCGGCATCGGCGCTACGTTGTGCCAGCTTGCGTACTTCCTCAGCAACAACTGCAAACCCGCGGCCGTGCTCTCCTGCTCGTGCTGCTTCCACCGACGCGTTTAGCGCCAAGATATTGGTCTGAAACGCAATCGAGTCAATGGTGGAAATAATGCCCGCGATCTCTTGTGAGCTTTTATTGAGATCATTCATGGTGGTTACTACTTGATTCACCGCCTCGCCGCCTTGAGTGGCTATTGTAGAAGCGCTAGATGCTTCTTGGCTGGCTTGCTCGGAGTTATCCGCATTCTGCTTGACGGTGCTATTCAATTCTTCCATAGCCGAAGCCGTTTCTGCCAGGGCGCTGGCTTGCTCTTCGGTACGCGAGGCGAGGTCATTGTTGCCTTCGGCGATTTGTTCGCTATTGGAAGCTACGGCTTCTGCTGAGGCGCGCACTTGCGCCACGATATCTTGTAAGTGCTTCGCCATCTCCACCTGCGAGGCCATAATGCTGCGCTTATCGCCTTTCTTAAGCCGCCCTTTGGTGGTCAGTTCGCCCCGTCCAATGGCTTGGGCAAAGGCTTTTACCTCGTAGGGCTCTGCGCCTAACTCGCGCAGCAGCTGGCGAGACAAGAATACGGCAATCAGCCCGCCAATCAGCAGCGCAAATAGCGTTAATCCCAGCATTTGCAGCTGGAAGCCAGAGGCTGTTGCGCGGGCATCGGCGGTTATAGCGTTATTAATCCGCTCTTGGAGATCAATAAACTGGTTGATGCGGTTGAGCCATTCGGTGTAAGCCGGCCCTGCTTGTTCTAATAAAAGTGCTTGTGCCTGCACGTTGCTACTTGCTTCACGAGCGGTAAGCACTTGCTCCGTGAGGTTGGTAGCGGTAGTGGCCTGTTCAGCGATGAGTGAGAGTAGGCGCTGTTCTTCAGCAGAAGCGGTGGTGTTTTGGTTAATTTGCTCCATACCGCTTGTGGCTACCTGATAGGCGTCTTCAAGTCGACGCATATCCGCTTGAAGATCACTGAGCATTCCATCACCAGCGGTGATCACGATATCGCGTAGTGTGATTGCTCGGTCGTGAACGCTGCCGCGCATATCAACGGCGTAGCCTTGCTTTTCGCCGTGTACATCGTTGATCTGCGTCAATCCTCGGTCAATTTGGTTGACCTGGAGAATGCCTGCGGCAGTTAACAGTACAAGTAGTGCTAGCAGAATAGAGAACCCGACGGCAAGGCGGGTACTTATTTTTGTTCCAGAGAGTCGTTTCATCAGGGACAGCATTCAGTGAGGCTCCTTAGGCGCCGTGCAGGCGCTTTATTATGTTAGGCTGAGGTGATAATAGCGCTTGGATAATAATTTGTACAATATGTGTATGATTATTGGTATTGTCTGGCTTTTTTAAGCTTCTGTTAAATAAGTTTTTATTAGCCATAAACGAAAAAACCACGCCGAAGCGTGGTTTTATTGATGCATGGATTGTACAGCTTAAACGTGGCGGCCGCTAGTGGCCTGATTCAACGCTTAATCGCTGCTGCCATGTTTGGGTGTAAAGCGGCCGTTTTGAAGCTGCTCGTGATCCGGCGCGTTTTCGCGCAGCACGGTGAGCACCTCGCGGGCGCGGTCGTCCATGCCTAAGCCTTGATAGCCCTCCACCATCGTGGCTAGCGCATCACGAGTGGCGCTGGACTCTGGGTAATTTTCAATGACCCAGCGGCCCCGCTCAACGGCGGCCAAGAAAGCACCACGGCGCAGGTAGTAGTCAGCCACATGCAGTTCATGGCGGGCTAATAGCTCACGCAGATAAACAATGCGTTGCTGGGCATCCGGCGCGTACTGGCTCTGCGGGAAGCGCTGAATTAGCTCGCGGAAATCGTTGTAGGCATCCCGCGAGGCGCCCAGGTCACGCTTGGAAATATCAATCAGGCGCAAGCGCTCCAGACTAAAGCGGCCCGCCTGCCAGGCGGAAAGCCCGCGTAGGTAGTAGGCGTAATCGACCTGCGGGTGGTCTGGATGAAGGCGGATAAAGCGGCTGGCGGCAGCACGCGCTTCTTCCCAGTTACTGTTTTCGTAGTAAGCGTAAACCAGCTCAAGCTGGGCCTGCTCAGCATGAGGGCCAAACGGATAGCGGGTGTCCAGAGCCTCAAGGCGCTCGATAGCAATCGGATAGCGGTTGCTATCGAGCGCGGTGCGTGCCAGTTCATACAGCTCGCGCTCTTGAACGCCCGCAAACTCATCTTCCTCTTCCGGGGTCGTGTCGTTACTGGCGCAGCCCGCCAGAAGGGCAAGGCTTAAGGCTAGGGCGCCAAAGCGGTTGGCAGCGGAAAAAACGCGCATCATCATCCTCGTTGCAAACAAGCCTCAATCACCGAAAAGCGACGATGGCCATAAGTAGAAATGGTAGAATAGGTCGCAGTTAGCCCACTATAAAACACCTAGACGCAAAACGCAGGCTTAGCGACACGTTAAGCGTATTATGTGACGCAGTTGGGCGGTTAGCGTCTTAGAGAGGTTATTCATGTCTCGTATTGTTGAAGCCACGCAGCGGGTGCCCGCATCATTAGCTGGTGCACGCTTGGACCAAGCGGCGGCGGAGTTGTTCAGCGATTACTCCCGCGAGCGCTTGAAAGCGTGGATCAACGCCGGTGAGCTCACCGTCGATGGGGTCAAAGTAAAACCCAAAGCCAAGCTGCACGGCCATGAAGTGCTGGCGCTCAACGCGTCCATTGAAGAGGATACGCGTTTTGAGCCCCAGGACATTGCGCTAGATATCGTCTATGAAGACGAGGCCGTGATTGTTATTAATAAGGCGGCGGGTATGGTCGTTCATCCGGCCGCGGGTAACCCAGATGGCACTCTGTTAAACGCTCTTCTGCATCATCATCCGGCACTGGCGGAGGTGCCGCGCGCGGGGATCGTCCACCGTTTGGATAAAGATACTACCGGGCTGATGATGGTCGCCAAAACCCTGCCCGCTCAAACGACGTTGGTAGAGCAGCTTCAGGCGCGCACCGTTTCCCGCCAATACGATGCGGTGGTGATTGGCAAGCCCGTGGCGGGCAGCACCATTGATGCGCCGATTGGTCGGCACCCGAAAGACCGTAAACGCCAAGCGGTCACGGCGTCCGGCAAACCTGCCGTGACTCATTTTCGCGTGGTAGAGCGCTTTCGTGCTCACACCCACGTACGCTGCCAGCTAGAAACCGGTCGCACCCACCAAATCCGCGTGCATATGGCCCACGCCCGCTATCCGCTGATTGGCGACCCGCTCTACAGTGGCCGTGCCAAACTTCCGCCGGGGGCTGCCGGGCCGTTAAAAGAGATTTTGCGCGAGTTTCCTCGCCAAGCGCTGCATGCTCGCAAGCTGAGCTTTGTGCACCCCGTCAGTGGCGAAACCCTCACTTTTCAAGCCGATCTGCCCGATGATCTACTAATGTTATTGGACTACCTGCGCGAAGATAGCGAGACCATGCGATGAGCGATGCCATTGACCTGCGCCCGACGCTACTGCTACCGGATTGGCCCGCGCCCGCCAACGTGCGGGCCTTTGTGACCACCCGTGAAACCGGGCCAAGCCAGAACGACTTTGCTGCCTTCAACCCGGCAACCCACGTTGGTGATAACGCTGACCATGTGGCGCTGTGTCGGCGGCTAATGCAGAAAGAGATCGGTGATGAGCGTCCGCTGCTGTGGCTAAACCAAACCCACGGTGCGCGGGTGCAGCAGGAGTATCAGAGTGACACGCCGGAAGCGGATGCCGCTCTTGCCAGCAGCAGCGAGTACGCTTGTGTAGTCCTCACCGCAGACTGTTTGCCGGTGCTGCTCTGCAACCGACAAGGCACCCAGGTGGCGGTTGCTCATGCGGGTTGGCGTGGCCTGGCAGGTGGCGTGCTGGAAGCTACGGTGGCCGCGATGAACTGCGACCCGGACGACATCCTAGTATGGCTAGGCCCGGCGATTTCTAACGCGCAGTTTGAAGTGGGCCCGGAAGTGTACGGCGCTTTTGTCGCGGTACATCCTGATACCGCCGATGCTTTTGATCACAGCCCTTATCGGCTTGGCCACTATATGGCTGATTTGTATCGGCTAGCGCGCTTTCGCCTAGAGGCATTAGGCATTCACCATATTAGCGGCGGGCACTTCTGTACCGCCTGTGAGTCGCGCTTTTACTCCTACCGCCGTGACAACGGCAATACCGGCCGCATGGCAAGCGTGATCTGGATCAAATAAGGGCTACTTGAAATACGTGGATATGACGCCATTTAACTTGTCAAGCTAATCGACTTTAGCACGTTCAACGACAGGTTATCGGGAAGCGCCGTGGGTCCAAACGCACGGCTACCCCAGGAGGCACTCCATGCGATTTGATAAATTCACTGCCAAATTACAGGCCGCCATTGCTGAGGCGCAATCACTCGCGGTAGGCCACGGCCATAATCAGCTTGATCCAGCGCACCTGCTGCTGGCGCTGATTGACACCAAAGACACAGGTATTAAAGCGCTGGTCGAAAAAGCCGAAGGCAGCAGCTCGCGCCTGCGCGACGGCCTGCAGCGCCAAATGGACGATCTACCTAAAGTCAGCCAGTTCGATGGTGATGTTCAGCCTTCTCGAGACTTCGTCAAACTCATTAACCTCACCGACCGCGAAGCGCAGAAGCGCGGCGATCAGTTTATTGCCTCTGAACTTGTGCTGTTGGCAGCGCTGGAAATGAACAGCGCCATCTCCAAATTGATGAAAGAGGCGGGGCTGAGCCGTAAAAGCTTAGAGGCGGCGATTAACAGCCTGCGCGGTGGCGCCAAGGTCAATGATGCCAATGCAGAAGAGCAGCGCGAAGCGCTCAATAAGTACACCCTTGACCTGACCCAGCGCGCGCTGGATGGCAAGCTCGACCCGGTGATTGGCCGCGACGACGAGATCCGACGCACCATCCAGGTGTTGCAGCGTCGTACCAAAAATAACCCAGTGCTGATTGGCGAGCCCGGCGTGGGTAAAACCGCCATCGTCGAAGGCCTGGCCCAGCGTATCGTTAACGGCGAGGTGCCTGAAGGGTTAAAAGAGAAGCGCGTGCTTTCGTTGGATATGGGCTCGCTTCTAGCCGGGGCTAAGTTTCGCGGTGAGTTTGAGGAGCGCCTGAAAGCGGTACTGAAAGAGCTCTCTCAAGAAGAGGGGCGGGTCATTCTGTTTATTGACGAGCTGCACACCATGGTGGGCGCAGGCAAAGCTGAAGGCGCCATGGATGCGGGCAATATGCTCAAACCAGCGCTAGCGCGTGGCGAGCTGCACTGTGTGGGTGCCACCACGTTGGATGAGTACCGCAAGTACATTGAAAAGGACGCCGCGCTGGAGCGCCGCTTTCAAAAAGTGTTGGTGGATGAGCCCTCTGAAGCCGACACCGTGGCCATTCTGCGTGGCCTGAAAGAGCGCTATGAGGTCCACCACGGCGTCGATATTACCGACTCGGCGATTATTGCCGCTGCCAAGCTCTCGACGCGTTACATCACCGACCGCCAGTTGCCAGATAAAGCTATCGACTTGATCGATGAGGCGGCGTCGCGGATTCGCATGGAGCTGGACTCCAAGCCTGAAGAGATGGATCGCCTTGATCGTCGTTTGATCCAGCTCAAGATGGAGCGTGAAGCGCTTAAGAAAGAGACCGACGAAGCTACCAAAAAACGCTTGGAAGCGCTGAATAACCAGATTCACGATTTAGAGCGTGAATACGCTGACTTGGATGAGATCTGGAAGGCGGAAAAGGCCAGTATCCAAGGTGCGGCGCAGTTTAAGGCGGAGCTTGAGCAGGCGCGTATTGATCTTGATCAAGCGCGCCGCCAGGGCGATTTAGCCCGCATGTCGGAAATTCAGTACGGCAAAATTCCTGCGCTGGAGAAGAAGATCAGCGAAGCGGGCGAAGGCGAAGCGGATACCGCCAGCCACCAGCTACTGCGCTCCAACGTCACGGAAGAAGAGATTGCGGAAGTGGTCTCTCGCTGGACAGGCATTCCTGTCTCTAAAATGCTGGAAGGCGAGCGGGACAAGCTGCTACGTATGGAAGACGCGCTGCACGAGCGTGTCATTGGCCAAAACGAGGCGGTCGAGGCCGTCGCCAACGCGGTGCGCCGCTCCCGGGCGGGCCTTGCCGACCCCAACCGCCCCAACGGTTCGTTCCTATTCCTCGGCCCGACCGGGGTGGGGAAAACCGAGCTGTGTAAGTCGCTGGCCAATTTCCTGTTCGATACGGAAGAGGCCATGGTACGCATTGATATGTCGGAGTTTATGGAGAAGCACTCCGTGGCTCGCCTGATCGGCGCGCCTCCCGGCTACGTCGGCTATGAAGAGGGTGGCTACTTAACCGAAGCAGTGCGCCGCAAGCCCTACTCGGTGCTGCTACTGGACGAAGTAGAAAAAGCGCACCCGGATGTGTTCAACATCCTGCTGCAAGTGCTGGAAGATGGCCGCTTAACCGATGGTCAGGGTCGTACCGTCGACTTCCGTAACACCGTGATTGTGATGACCTCTAACATGGGCTCAGACATTATTCAGCGCATGGGCGGGGATGATAATGATTACGAGCTGATGAAAAACGCGGTGATGGAGGTAGTGGGTAATCACTTCCGCCCAGAATTAATCAACCGCATCGATGAAGTGGTGGTGTTTCATGCGCTAGGCCAAGAGCAGATTCAGGCCATTGCCGGTATTCAGTTAGAGCGCTTGAAAGGGCGGCTCGCGGAACACGACCTGAGCCTGGAGATTAGTGACGATGCCATGGCGCAGCTAGCGGTGGTGGGTTTTGACCCTGTATTTGGGGCGCGGCCACTTAAGCGTGCCATTCAAAGCCGCATTGAAAACCCGCTGGCTCAAGACCTGCTGGCAGGCAAGTATGTCCCAGGCGATACCATTCACATCAGCGCCAATGAAGGCAAACTAGTGTTTAGTTAATTGCGCAATGAAATAGGGCAAATGCCTCGTCAGCGCCGCTGGCGGGGCATTTTTTTGCGCTTACTGCGACCTTTGTTGCGTTTGAAGGGATCGGAGGTTGACAGGCTAAGGGCGCTAATGGAATCTTGTGGGTTCCTGATTTGCGGGCGCGGAACCAACGGGCAACCCCTGATCCCCGCGCGAAGGGTAGGCTCACGCCTCTACCCGCCGAAGGACTTCCGGGCTTAGGCTAACCGCCTGACCTGGCCAACGCCCCGACACGGCAAACCGCCGTGTAAGGGAACCGCTCTTTATGGTTGCCATAAATGAGCATTCCCGATGAGAGTGCAGGCCCTAACCGGGCCATATTGCCAGGGTTTGGCATCAGGTGCCGGCATGGGCCGGCAGCGGCATACCGCCGCACTCGACCCCGCAGGATGTCCTGCGGATCGCACTCGAGACCTCCAGGGGAGAAACACAGTGGAACTGCTTTCCGGCGCAGATATGATCGCCCGCTTCTTGCAAGATGAGGGCGTCGAGTACATTTATGGTTATCCCGGTGGTGCGGCGCTGCATATTTACGATGCGCTGTTCCGCCAAGATAAAGTGAAGCACATCCTCGTGCGTCACGAACAGGCAGCCACTCACGCTGCCGACGGCTATGCCCGTGCTTCCGGCAAGCCCGGCGTGGTGCTGGTGACCTCTGGCCCCGGCGCTACCAACGCGGTGACTGGCATTGCGACCGCCTACATGGACTCCATTCCTATGGTTGTTCTGTGCGGCCAGGTCATGAGCCACTTGATTGGTGACGACGCCTTCCAGGAAACCGACATCGTCGGCGTGACGCGTCCTATCGTGAAGCACAGCTTCTCGATTCGTCACCCGTCCGAAATCCCAGAAGTGCTGAAAAAAGCCTTCTATCTGGCATCGACTGGTCGTCCTGGCCCGGTGGTGGTCGATATCCCCAAAGATATGACTGCCCCCACCGAACGCTACGAGTACGTTTACCCGAAAAAGGTCAAGATGCGCTCGTATAACCCAGTGACCCGTGGCCATACTGGGCAGATCAAAAAAGCCGTCGAAATGATGCTGAAGGCCAAGCGCCCAGTGTTCTATACCGGCGGCGGTGTGGTAACAGGCAAGGCAAGCGAAGGCTTGACCGACTTGGTGAAGCAGCTTGGCTTCCCGATTACCACCACGCTGATGGGCATTGGCGCGTACCCGCAAAGCGACCGCCAGTGTTTGGGCTGGCTGGGTATGCACGGCTCGTATGAGTCCAATATGGCCATGCACCACGCTGACCTGATTATTGCCATTGGCGCGCGGTTTGATGACCGAGTGACCAACAATACGTCGAAGTTCTGCCCGACGGCGAAGATCATCCACGTCGATGTCGACCCAAGCTCGGTATCCAAAACCGTGCGTGCAGACGTGCCGATTGTTGGCCCGGCGTCCAGCGTCATCAACGAGATGATTAGCTTGGTGCAGGGGCACTCCATTGCGCATCCAGAAGCACTGACCGATTGGTGGCAGAAGATCGACGGTTGGCGTGCCGATCGCGAAGGCAAGCTCTACGAGCCTTCCAACCCCGGCGAAGTGCTGAAACCGCAAGAAGTGATCGAAGCGCTGTGCCGCGTGACCCGTGGCGAAGCGTACGTCACCACGGACGTGGGTCAGCACCAGATGTTTGCGGCGCAGTACTACAAGTTCGATAAGCCGAATCGCCTGATCACCTCTGGCGGGCTAGGCACCATGGGCTTCGGTTTCCCGGCCGCCATGGGTATTAAGCAGAACTTCCCGGAAGACGATGTGGTCTGCGTCACCGGTGAAGGCAGCTTCCAGATGATGATGCAGGAGCTCTCTACCTGTAAGCAGTACGGCGTGGGCGTCAAGATCGTCAACCTGAACAACGCATCGCTCGGCATGGTGCGCCAATGGCAGGATTTGAACTATAAATCTCGCCATGCGCACTCCTATATGGAGTCGTTGCCCGACTTCCATATGCTGATTGAAGCGTACGGGTTCACCGCGATCACCGTGACGACACTAGACGAGTTGGAGCCGGCGCTTGAGCGTGCGTTTGCCAACAAGCATGAGCTGGTCTTCCTGGACGTGAAGGTCGACCCCCATGAGCACGTCTATCCGATGCAGGTACCGCTGGGTGCTATGCGTGACATGCTGCTGTCTAAAACGGAGCGTACCTGATGCGTCATATCATCTCGATTCTGGTGGAAAACGAACCGGGTGCGCTGTCACGTGTGGTCGGGCTCTTCTCCCAGCGTAACTTCAACATCGAAACGCTGAACGTGGCACCAACGGAAGACCCGTCGCTGTCCCGCTTAACGGTCACTACTGTTGGCGACGACCGGGTGATTGAACAGATCACCAAGCACCTCAACAAGCTAATCGATGTGGTGAAACTGGTGGATCTCACCGAAGGTAACCACATTGAGCGTGAATTGATGCTGGTGAAGGTGAAAGCGCTTGGCGCTGCCCGCGATGAAGTTAAGCGTACGGTGGATATCTTTCGTGCGCAGATCGTCGACGTGACGCCTAGCCTCTACACGGTGCAGATTACCGGCGACGCTTCAAAGCTGGATGCCTTTCTACAGGCCATGGCGCCGGTGGGTATTCTCGAAGTAGCGCGCACCGGGGTATCCGGTATTGCCCGGGGCGATAAAGTACTGTCCTTGTAAAGGTTCGCTTTACAGTAGTACTTGTATTGCTAAAAGCCGCCCATTCGCTGGGCGGCTTTTTTGTGTACTGTGCTTTAGTGATAAATAGTGCGTTAACGTGAATTAACCGCCGCCCAGAAAGCGTCAATCATCGGGTTCTTTAACCGCCGGTTCAGCACGCAGAGGCCAACGTCGTAGTGGGGCAGCTCTGGCTTTACATTGAGGACCTGTACTCGCTCTGCCAGCGGGCTATTATCCAGCACGATCTTGGGGACAACGCCAACACCGAAGCCAAGCCCGACCATACTCACAATCGCTTCGTGCCCGGCTACCTGGGCGTAAATGCGCGGTGCAATACCCATGGCTTTGAACCAGGTGTTGGCGTATTCCCTGGAGAGGCCTGCTTCCGACAAAATCATCGGCACGTGCTGCCACTGCTCCGCGGTGGAGCTTTCTGGTTGAGGCGGCAGCCACGCGTGGGGCTCGGTGGGTGCAATGAACAGCAGTGGCGAGCGGGTCAGCGACTTGAAGGCCAGCGCGCTAGGCGGAATACGCGGGCGAGGAGTAATCGCCATATCGTCTGCGCCTTCCAGCACTCGCGACATCGCATCGGCGGGGTCACCGGTATGCAGCTTTAGCTCAATGCCAGGGTGACGGGTGCGTACATCGCTGAGTAATTCATACAGAAAGCTGTAGCTCGCCGTGACCGAGCAATAAATGCTGATCTCCCCGCTGAGTTGCGCTGTGGTGGCGGCCAGGGTGCGTTTTTGGGTTTCCCACTGCTCTAGCGTCTCTTTGGCATAGTGTTGGAACGTGATGCCTTGAGGGGTTAGCGTCACGTGGCGGTTATCGCGCTCGAATAGGCGAGTGCCTAGCTCGCTCTCTACCTGTTGAATAGAGCGGCTCAGCGTCGAGGGGCTAATGTGGCAAAGCTCGCTGGCACGGCCAAAATGCAGTGTGTCGGCCAGGGTGACCACGTGTTTGAGTAGACGAAAATCCATAAAGGCCGACATCCTAAGCGTGATTTCATAATATGAAATAGTATGTTGCAAACATAGCGTTTTACGCAACGGTTGCTCTATCGTAGAGTGACCTCAACGCCAAATCCCAGTGCTGCATAAGACGGCACGGGTGGCCATCAACGCTGACCTATACGCTATAAAAATTTGATATTACCGACTTCTGGAGTCTCGCCATGCACGTTTACTACGATAAAGATTGCGACCTGTCCCTGATCCAAGCTAAAAAAGTTACCATCGTTGGCTATGGTTCGCAGGGCCATGCGCATGCTAACAACCTGAAAGAGTCTGGCGTCGATGTCACTGTCGCACTGCGCAAAGGCTCCTCTTCTGCAGCGAAAGCAGAAGCGGCTGGTTTAAAAGTGGCGAGCGTGCCGGAAGCGTGCAAAACCGCTGACGTGGTCATGATCTTGGCGCCAGACGAAAACCAAAAAGCCATCTACGAGCAGGAAGTTGAGCCGAACCTGAAAGAGGGCGCGACGCTGGCGTTCGCCCACGGCTTCAACATTCACTACAACCAGATTGAGCCGCGCAAAGACCTCGACGTGATCATGATCGCGCCGAAAGCGCCGGGTCACACCGTTCGCTCTGAATTCGTAAAAGGTGGCGGTATCCCTGATCTGATCGCTATTCATCAAGATGCGTCTGGCAGTGCTAAAGAGCTGGCGCTCTCCTACGCAGCCGGCGTTGGCGGTGGCCGCAGCGGTATTATTGAAACCACATTCAAAGACGAAACCGAAACCGATCTGTTCGGTGAGCAAGCGGTACTGTGCGGTGGCGCAGTTGAGCTGGTAAAAGCAGGCTTTGAGACGCTGACTGAAGCAGGCTACGCGCCGGAAATGGCTTACTTCGAGTGTCTGCATGAGCTCAAGCTGATCGTCGACCTGATGTACGAAGGCGGCATCGCCAATATGAACTACTCCATCTCTAACAACGCAGAGTATGGCGAGTACGTGACTGGTCCTGAAGTGATCAACGATCAGTCTCGTGCAGCGATGCGTAACGCGCTGAAGCGTATCCAGACCGGTGAGTACGCTAAAATGTTCATCCAGGAAGGCAACACTAACTATCCGTCCATGACGGCACGTCGTCGCCTGAACGCGGAACACGAAATCGAGCAGGTAGGTGCCAAGCTGCGCGGTATGATGCCGTGGATTGCTGCCAACCAGCTGGTCGATAAGTCCAAGAACTAATCGATTAACTGATTTGCTAACGCCCCGAGGCTCTGTCTCGGGGCGTTTTTCGTTGTCTACGGCAATTGGCTGGCTGCCTTGGCATCACCGTGTAGAATGAGAAGAGATCACTTTTCGTGTGACTTCACTTCAAATGGATGACACTTATGACCCAGGATGCTCGCGACCAAGAGCACGAAAATACGCAGCCTTCCGATACGTCGGCCGGCGGTGAATCACCCCAGCAAACATCAAGTAGTGATGATGCTGTCGGCAATGAAGACCTAGCGGCCGCTTTTCTGCGCGAAACGGAAGTTGTGGAAGAGGCTGTCGAAGATGGCAAGAAAATTCGCCGTAAAGGCATCTACCTCTTGCCTAACTTATTCACTACCTCTGCGCTCTTCTCTGGCTTCTTTGCGGTTGTGGCTGGGATTAACGGTGAGTTCACATCCGCAGCGGTCGCCATTTTCATTGCTATGGTGCTAGATGGCTTAGATGGCCGAGTTGCCCGGATGACCAATACTCAAAGCGAGTTTGGCGCGGAGTATGACAGTCTTGCCGATATGATCTCGTTTGGCATGGCGCCTGCCCTGGTTGCCTTTACCTGGATTCTCCAAGATATCGGTAAAACCGGTTGGGTGGTCGCGTTTCTGTATGTGGCTTGTGCCGCGCTGCGCTTAGCACGCTTTAACGTACAGATTGGTAGTGTCGATAAAAAGTGGTTTATCGGTTTGCCCAGCCCGTCTGCAGCGGCGCTGGTTGCTGCCAGCGTATGGACGTTCCATAGTTTTGATGCCGATGCATTTGGTTTCAAGCTGTTGATGCTCGTCGTAGTAGGTGCGGCAGGTATTTTGATGGTCAGTAACATCCGCTACTACAGTTTTAAGGATCTAGACTTCAAAAAGCCCGTACCTTTCGTTGTGCTGTTGGCGGTAGTGCTTGGGTTCGTGATGATCTCCGTCGAGCCTTCGGTCATGCTGCTGCTGCTATTTGCGGCTTACGTCTGTTCAGGCCCTGTTCTGGCCGTTATGCGCAAGGCAAAACCCAAACGCTGAACTTTTTTGAAACTTTTTCATATTAGCCCTTGCCAACCCGGCCGCGAATCCGTAAAGTACGCATCCGCTGCCGGGGACGCCCAGCGTTACCAGCGGTGAAGGAGGTTGAAAAACCTCTGGTTTGTCAGGAAGTTAGAGCCGTCTTGTTGTCGTTTAGATCGCTCGCTTCACTCGCTG
>NZ_JBITWC010000030.1:0-42300 GCF_044543515.1 Vreelandella lionensis
TCTAACTTCCTGACAAACCAGAGGTTTTTCAACCTCCTTCACCGCTGGTAACGCTTGGCGTCCCCGGCAGCGGATGCGTACTTTACGGATTCGCGGCCGGGTTGGCAAGAGGGTTTTGAAAAAAAAGCGGCAGACGATGCCAAAAGCAAGTCTGCCGCAAACCACCGATCAGTACCCTGACCAGAGAGTGCCTGGTAAACGCCTAGACTTAAATCTCAAAGCCCAAGCCAAAATCTTCGCTTGAGATGGCCATTAAGCTGCCCGCTCCCGCTTGAATCATTGCCGCGTGCGCTTTGGAACGCGGTAACAAGCGCTGGTAATAGAATCGCGCTGTATTCAACTTTGTCTTATAGAAAGCGGTATCATCACCGTCCTGGGAGGCAGCCGCCTGCTTGGCAGCACGTGCGAACAGGTAAGCAACCGTCACGTAGCCTGAGTACATCAAGTAATCAACGCTGGCAGCTCCTACCTCTTCACGGTCCTGCATCGCTTTCATACCGATGCCCATGGTGAGCTCGCCCCACTCGGCGTTCAGCTTAGCCAGCGGCTCAATAAACTCTTTCAATGCGGAGTTATCCGCTTCTGCTTTGCAGAACTTGTGAATCTCTTTGGTGAATACTTTCAGCGACTCACCTTGACTCATCAGCACTTTGCGCCCCAGCAGATCAAGCGCTTGAATACCGGTCGTACCTTCATAGAGGCGTGTGATGCGCGCATCGCGCACCAGTTGCTCCATGCCCCACTCTTTAATAAAGCCGTGGCCACCAAAAATCTGCACGCCTTCATTGGTACACTCGAAGCCTACTTCCGTCAGGAAAGCTTTGACGATGGGTGTTAATAGACCGAGCAGCGTCTCCGCTCGCTCTTCCTCCTCGCCCGGCGCGCCGTGCTCAACAATATCGAGCATTTGGGCGGTATACAGCACCAGCATGCGGCCGCCTTCAGCGAAGGCTTTTTGAGTGAGCAGCATACGGCGTACATCAGGGTGCACAATAATAGGATCAGCGACTTTATCCGGCGCTTGTACGCCAGACAGCCCACGCATCTGTAAGCGGTCACGGGCATAGCTTAGCGAGTTTTGGAAGCTAGCCTCCATCAACCCTAAGCCTTGGATACCCACGCCTAAGCGAGCCGCGTTCATCATGGTGAACATGCAGGCCAGGCCTTTATTCGGCGCGCCAACTAGATAGCCCGTTGCGCCATCAAAGTTCATGACGCAGGTAGCGTTACCATGGATACCCATTTTGTGCTCAAGCGAACCACAGCTAACGCCATTGCGCTCGCCTGGGTTACCCGCAGCGTCCGGCAAAAATTTGGGCACAACGAATAGCGAAATACCTTTAGATCCTTCAGGAGCATCTGGAAGTTTGGCCAGCACGAGATGGACGATGTTCTCAGCGAGATTGTGTTCACCGGCTGAGATAAAGATTTTGGTACCCGTAATGTGATAAGCACCATCTTCAGCGAGCACTGCACGGGTTTTGATCAAACCCAGGTCAGTACCGCAGTGCGGCTCCGTCAAGCACATGGTGCCAGTCCAAACACCTTCTACCAGCTTGGTGAGGTATGTCGCCTTCTGCTCGTCGGTACCGTGATGACGCAGCGCATCCGCCGCACCATGTGACAAGCCCGGGTACATACCCCACGCTAAGTTAGTGGCGCAGATCATTTCAGAGAGCATCATCGCCAATGAGTGCGGAAGGCCCTGACCACCCTGCTCAGGATCTGCCGCCAAGCTCGGCCAGCCGCCCTCAACATACTGCTGATAGGCTTCTTTAAACCCTTTAGGAGCTTTCACCTCGCCCCCTTCCAGCAAACAACCCTCCTCATCACCGCTTTGATTGAGAGGTAGCAGCACCTCACGAGCAAAGCGACCACCCTCTTCCAAAATAGCACTCACGACATCTGGCGAAGCATCTTCACCATTGGGAAATGCGGCGTAGTGGCTTGGGTAATCAAACATTTCGTCCATCACGAAACGCATGTCACGCAGAGGGGCTTGATAGCTGGGCATGTCACTTCTCCTAAGCAGGGGGCCGAAAGGGCTGGGCTTCACCAACGCCTTTCAAACACATGTTTGAAAACTAGCGCGCTCACACAACCCAGTCAAGCAGTCGTTTGAAATAAGCTAAAAAACCGACTACGACTTTGGTCGCCACAAATACAAGCACCTGTTTTAAATACAAAAAAGCCTGCTCGAAATATGAGCAGGCTGGCCAGGAGCGGTATGCTTAAAGCGGCTTACTGCATGCGTATTCCACCGTCCAGACGAATCACCTCTCCATTAAGCATGGAGTTGGTAATGATTTGCTCTGCTAAAAGCGCAAACTCTTCAGGTTTCCCCAAACGCTTGGGGAAAGGCACTGCAGCAGCTAATGCTTGGGCGGCCTCATCAGGAATCTCGCTCATCATTGGCGTCTCAAACACTCCAGGAGCAATGGCCATAACGCGAATGGCATGGCGGGATAACTCTCTCGCCGCTGGTAGACTCATCCCCACGACCCCCGCCTTAGAAGCGCTGTAGGCACACTGCCCCACTTGCCCATCAAACGCCGCAATAGAGGCCGTGTTGATAATCACACCACGCTCACCGCTATCACCCGGCGGGTTTTTAGCCATCGCAGCGGCCGCTAGCCGCATCACATTAAAAGTGCCAACTAAGTTGATATTGACCGTGCGCGCATAGCTATCAAGGTCGGCAGGATTACCTTCTCGATCCACTAACTTGGCGACGCTCACCACACCCGCACAGTGAACCACCCCAGAAAGCCCACTTTCGCCACCCAACGCCACCGCCGTATTCACCGCCTGCTGCATATCGGTGGCAGAAGTAATATCAGCGACACAGGCTTTGGCCTGTGCACCCAGCTGTTCTGCTAGATTCAACAACCGATCACTCATATCGCACAGCACTACATTGGCGCCAGCGTTTACCAGCCATTCTGCCGTGGCCGCACCAAGACCTGAGGCAGCGCCAGTAATCAAAAACGTACGATCCTTTACCTGCATGGCACATGTCCTATGAATTATGAGTTATCACGCACTTGCTCTGCCGCTTGGGCACGCAGCTTAAAGCGCTGAATCTTGCCGCTGGGGGTTTTAGGTAGCTCATCGACAAACTCAATCACCCTGGGGAAAGCATGGGTAGAGAGCCGTTCGCGCACCTGCTGGCGAATCTCTTCCGCCAGGGCATCGCTGGGTTCAAAACCATCGCGCAACACGATGTAAGATTTAATCACTTCGCCGCGAATCTCGTCCGGCTGCCCCACCGCTGCGGATTCCGCCACCGCTGGATGTGTCATTACACTATTTTCAACGTCTGTCGGGCCTACCCGATAACCTGCAGTCGTGATGATGTCATCGTCGCGGCCTGCAAACTGGAACGAACCATCCTCATTACGAATCACCACATCGCCGGTCAGGTAGTAACCGTTAACGAAGGGGTCTTTCTCCTGCCAGGTATAGCCTTGGAAAAAGTGGGCGGGTGAATTCTTGATATCCACCGCCAAAACACCAGGCTCACCGGGCGGCAGCTCGTTATATTCCGCATCAAGAATGGCCAGTCGGTAGCCCGGCATAGGAACGCCCATGGCACCTACATGTTTGGGGTGCTCAAGAGAGTGGTGGTTATTGCAGGTCATCCCGGTTTCCGTTTGGCCGTAATGATCCATCACCGGGCAACCCAGCGATTTTTCTACCCAGGTAACGACCTCCGTGTTCAGCGGCTCCCCCGCCGAACTGGCTGCACGCAGCGCTAGGGTTTGGTGGGCGCTATCAAACAGGCCAGACGCTTTCATCAAACGGTATGCCGTCGGCGCCGCTGCAAAATTGGTAATGCGATGGCGCTTCATAAACGCCAGCGCACCCTCTGCACTGAACCCTGCTTCACAGAAATGGGTTGTAACACCCAGTAAGAGCGGCCCAGCAATAGCGTAATAGAGACCATAGGCCCAGCCAGGGTCCGCCATATTCCAGAAGCGGTCATCTTCACGGAGATCAACCGCCAGCTCCATATAGAGCGCAAATGCGGTCATACCCGATAACGGCACGGCGACCCCTTTGGGCTTGCCCACCGTGCCGGAAGTAAACATCTGTAGAAATGGCTTATCCGGCGAAAGCCGGGGTGGGGCCTCACTCATTGACGTATACGTCAATGCGGTTTGCCAATCGAGGTCGTTGGCATGCTCACTGGTTGCACCGCCCACGGCTAAAACGGGCGGACACTGACTTAAGCCATCAAACTTGTAGCGATTGGCATGATCGGTAATAACCAACTTGGTATCGGCACGGCCAAGACGGTAATCCACGGCATCCGGCCCAAAGGCAGTGAACAGCGGCTGATAGACGGCCCCGATGCGCCACGTTGCTAGCACGGTGATCAGCAAATTAACAGAACGGGGCAGCATGCAGGCAATCCGGTCGCCCTCACCGAGCCCTTGGCTTTTGAACCAGCCTGCTAATTGGCCGCTCTGCTGATCAAGTTCGGAATAGGTAAGCGTATGGGTTTGGCCCTGGGTATCTTCATGGACTAGCGCCAATACATCACCACGCCCTTGGCGCACATGCCGGCCACAACAGGCGTCAAAGGCGTTTAAATATCCATCCTGATGGTCGTCAAGCTTGGCGACGACGCTATCAACCGAAAAGCTTTCAAGAAAAGTCGAATACGGGGGAAGTGACGTGGATGTTGCTGTCATGACGGCTCTCTTATGTTGTTGGTCGTGAGCACCCGGACAGGCAGGATTCAACGTAGCGTTGGCATTATTGTGCGTTTACGTTAACGGAAACCTACCGATAGACCAACGCTAAAAGCATTTACCCAAGAGCGCAAGCCACAAGCGCGGCCATGAGGTTAGACGTTGGTCGATTGGGGAGAGACAGCGCCAAGCATTAGCGCGACAGGATCATTGCCACCAGCTCATCAGCAAGGTCGTCTGGCGTGCGCGGGCCGTTGGGGTCATACCAACGAACGGTCCAGTTCAACGCGCCTAAAATAAAGCGGGAAACGAGAAAGCGGTCACCATGAATCAGCCCTGCCGACAGAGCATCATCAATCACTTCAACCCACATCGCCTCATAAGCATCGCGTAGGTGGCTAAGGTGGGCACTGGCGGCGGGGTCTAACCGTCGCCATTCAAACAGCGCCACTACGTGAGCATTACGATCTGCAAACAGCGTTTCCAGGTGAGCCCTTGCCATCGCGTGCAGCCGAGCTTCTGCACTGTCGGGGCAAGATTGCAACGCGGCTTTTGCGATGCCTAGTGCGTTCTGGGTGCCCTCCTCAATCACTGCTGCCAGAATTTCCTGCTTATCTTTGAAGTGATGAAACAGGCTGCCGGACTTGATGCCCATTTCCTGGGCCAGCATGCGCACCGTGGTGCGATCAAAGCCCTCTTGGACGAATAGCTGAGCTGCTAAGCGCGTCAATTCCTTGCGGCGAGGAGATGCATTCATTACATTCATGTCATTTACACTAGCGCTTGCTTGGTTACTTAGGAGAAGACCACAGCCCCGCGAATGGGTCAACGCATCGCTAATCACTCAGCCAGATAATCACAAAAAATCTATCAGGAGATAGACAATGAGTAGCGCTACCGACGTCGTCTTTTTATCCGCCGCCCGCACCCCGATGGGCGGTATGATGGGCAGCCTTTCCAGCATGAGCGCCCCCGAACTTGCCGCAGTTGCCATCCGTGCCGCTATTGAACGCGCAGGTATCGACGCTGCCGCTATTGAAGAGGGCATCATGGGCTGCGTTTTGCCTGCTGGCGTTAAACAGGGCCCCGCACGCCAGGCGATGCGCCAAGCAGGCATTCCCGATGCCAACGGTGCCACCACCATCAATAAACTCTGCGGGTCAGGCATGAAAGCCACCATGCTCGCGCATGATTTGATCAAGGCCGGTAGCGGGGAGGTTTTATTAGCAGGCGGCATGGAGTCTATGTCGAATGCGCCTCATGTACTCACTAAGGCACGCGGCGGCTATCGACTGGGCCACGGCGAGCTCAAAGACCATATGTTCCTGGATGGCCTGGAAGATGCCGAAACCGGCAAACTAATGGGCGTCTTTGCGCAGGATGTAGCCACAGAGCGCGGCTATACCCGCGAGCGGCTGGATGACTTCGCCATTGCTTCGCTTGAACGAGCGATGGCCGCCACCAACAATGGCGATTTAGATGCCGAAATGGCCCCTGCCACGGTCACCACGCGCCAGGGCGACACCGTTGTTTCTCACGATGAGCAGCCTTTCCAAGCCAAGCTGGATAAAATCCGCCAGCTGCGTCCTGCATTTGCTAAAGATGGCACCATCACAGCAGCTAACTCTAGCTCTATCTCTGATGGCGCATCAGCGCTCATCTTAGCAAGCCACGAAGCCGCACAGCGCCATGGTGTTAAACCACTGGCAAAAATGCTGGGCCACGCTACCCACTCACGCCACCCCAGCGAATTTACTATTGCCCCTGTAGGCGCGATTGAAAAGCTGATGAAAAAGCTTGGCTGGGGAGTCAACGACGTCGATCTGTTTGAGATCAATGAAGCCTTCGCCGTCGTAACCCTCATGGCCATGGACGACCTGGGCTTACCCCATGAGAAGGTGAACGTGTTTGGCGGTGCTTGCGCTCAAGGTCACCCTATTGGCTCCACCGGCTCACGTATTATCGCCACGCTAATTCATGCCCTGCGCACGAAAGGCGGCAAGCGCGGTATTGCCAGCCTTTGCATTGGCGGCGGTGAAGCCACCGCCGTTGCCGTTGAGCTCATGGATTAAACACTCACCACAGCATCACACAGTACAGTTCCCATCCGCGTCTTGGCAGCCACTATGCCAAGGCGCGCATATCGCCTTTATAATCGCGATCACTCGATTCAGCGCTTGCCATTGCCTGCCAGTCCAACTGCTCCAGAGGCCGTTCCACCTCTTCTTCATCATATGCGTCAGATACTGGAGTCTCCTCAACAATTTGGAACTGTCCCGCGTACTCACGCATCTGCAGCGCTTCTTGGGTTAACCCCTCGGCGCTTTGTGCCGTTTGGTTGACCAGGCGCATCGTATCTTGAGTCGTCGCGTCGATTTGCGTGACAGCAACGTTCACTTCTTCAATACCGCGACGCTGCTCCTCAGAGGCTTTGGCCATTTGCGCCATCAAGTGCTCTACCTGAGTCGCCGCTTGCATGATTGCCCGAGTGTGCTCACCTGCCTGCTGGGAAAGCTCGCTACCCTGTTCAACGCTTTTACTTGAGGCCTCAATGCGTGCACGAATATCGTGAGCAGCATCGGCACTGCGCGTTGCCAGCGCCCTCACTTCGCTAGCCACTACAGCAAATCCGCGTCCATGCTCGCCAGCCCGCGCCGCCTCAACCGAAGCGTTCAATGCCAAAATATTGGTTTGGAAAGCAATGCTTTCGATCACCTTGATAATGCTTTGAATTTCTTCGGAGTGCTCGTTGATAGACTGCATGGTGGCAATAAACTGAGCGATCACTTCATCGCCCTGCTGCGCTTTATGAGACACGTCGGTGGTAGAGCGATTTACATGCGCTGCGCTTTCCGCGTTTTGATTCACCGTCGCAGTGAGCTGCTCAAGGCTCGCGGCCATCTGCTGAAGCGCCGATACTTGAGAATCGGTTTGTCCAGCCAACTGCTGGCTTTGCGTTGCCATGGCTTGGCTGTCGCTATACACCTGCTGGCTGCTGTTATTGAGGTGATTCACGGTGGTGGTTAACGAGCGCTGCATATTCGCCAGCTCGCTAAACAGCAGGCCAATTTCATTATTGGCGTGCGCTTCCACCGGGGAGGATAAATCGCCCTTGGCAATACGCTTGAAGTGTTGAGTAATAACCCGCAGCGGCCGCAGCACGTTACGACGTACCCCCCACACCACCACGCCTACCACCAGCAGCGCCAGCACGACGACCCCAACTACGCCCATGAAGAGCAGCGATGAGACGTTCTCGAAACGCTCAGACAAGCCAGCGCCACGGGCCACCGAATAGCCGTAAAACGCTTCTGCGGTGTTAACAAACTGCTGACTGCTATCATCAACCCGAGATTCGCCAGAGAGAAAGCCACGCACATCGCGCTCTTCTAGCATCATCATCTGCAGGCTAAGGTTGTTATTCACCAGGGATTGAAAATTACTCGCTAACTGACCAACCAGTTCTGGCTGCTCCCCCTCAGGAAAATGCGTTTGGAAAGCCTCAAAATGCGTGGCCGCCGATGCCAGCAACCGATCCGACTCTTCCAGAAGCGGCTCTGGACGATCAAACGAGGGAGTGCGGATCAGCTCAGCTGCCCGATTCATCTGTACCCTGGCGCGCAACAGCTGTGTGTAAGCGCTATTTAGCTCGCGCACCTGAGCCATGTCGCGCTGCTGCATCGATGTAAAGGCATCGCGGCCAAACTGGTTGGCAAAAAGCCCTAAGCCACCAATGGCGAGCACAAGGCCAGTAAAAGTCACGAGTACCAGCGTCCAACTCGCCTTGACGCTTAAATTATTGATAAATTTCATGGTGCACCCCGTCGAGATAGAAATGATCAGCTTTTTTGCAGCGGTAGCCACAGCTGTAAACGTCGGCGGATCTCGAACAGCGCCTGCTCGTAAGCGTCCAACTTACTGATCAGACGAGGGTCACGGATGTCCCAGAATAGAATTTCGCCTGCTTTCCCTTGCCAATCGCGGCACGCCTGCTGAGCTTTGTCACACAGCACGATCACTACGTCGAACGTTTCGTTCTCGAACTGATCCAGCGACTTACTGTGCAGCCCATCTGTCGAAAGACCCTGCTTTTTTAAGGCTTCAAGGGTTAGCGCATGGGGCTCATCGGGTTCAGAGCCTGCACTGAAGGATTCGAAGCGATCACCGGCCATATGGCGAAGTAGCACTTCTCCCATGAGAGAGCGCGCAGAATTGGCATTACAGAGAAAGAGCACGCGACGCTTCGACATAAATAAACAACCTCTTATTTAATTTTACAGCCCAACCATACACCCAGATGATGACGGCAATATTGCAACCTGAACGGCCTGCTAGAAATATACGATAAAACATATATCATAAGTGTTATTGATCGCATTTACTCACTAAGGAGCCCTCATGGCCCTACTTGAGGATTTACCCAACCTAGACCCTGCACTCTTCCGCACGCCCAGTCTAGACTCGCTAGGGCTGCCGTCCTCTACACAACCTGCCCCTAAGATTTTGCTGCTGTACGGATCCCTACGCGAGCGCTCATTTAGCCGCTTGGCGGTCGAAGAAGCCGCCCGCCTGCTGAACGCGATGGGCGCTGAAACACACATTTTTAATCCGCGCGGCCTGCCGCTTCCTGATGCCGAAGATGCCAGCCATCCTAAGGTGGAAGAGCTGCGCTCCCTAGCACAGTGGGCAGATGGGATGGTGTGGTGCTCACCAGAGCGTCACGGGGCGATGACGGGCATTATGAAAGCACAAATTGATTGGATACCCCTGGCGTTGGGCGGCGTACGCCCTACCCAAGGCAAAACCCTGGCCGTGATGCAGGTCTGCGGTGGTTCACAATCTTTTAACACGGTGAACCAGCTGCGCATTTTGGGCCGCTGGATGCGCATGGTGACGATCCCTAACCAATCGTCCGTGCCCAAAGCCTTTATGGAGTTCGATGACAACGACCGCATGAAGCCCTCGCCGTTTATGATCGCATCGTAGATGTCATGGAAGAACTCGTAAAATTCACCCTGCTGGTACGGGAGCGTAGCGACCTGCTCACCGACCGATACTCAGAGCGTAAAGAGAGCGCCGAAGAGCTTTCTAAGCGCGTTAACCAGCGAGCCATCTAATCAAGGAGCGAGCATGTCACATCAGGAGCAAGCAGCCCCCAGCAGTGCTGACATGGGGCTTTTCGAACGCTATCTGTCGCTTTGGGTCGCCGCTGCGATTGTGGCCGGTATTGCGCTAGGCCAGTGGGCTCCCGCCATTCCCGAGGCTCTTTCACGCTTTGAATACGCGCAGGTGTCGATCCCGATCGCCGTACTGATATGGGCGATGATTTTTCCCATGATGGCGCAAATTGACTTTAGCGCGATCGCTGGCGTGCGCCGCCAGCCAAAAGGGCTGGCCATCACCACCACGGTGAACTGGCTCATCAAACCCTTCACCATGTTTGCCCTGGCATGGCTATTTTTTATGGTGATTTTTAAACCTTTGATTCCTGATGCGCTGGCCAGCCAGTACCTTGCGGGGGCGATTTTGCTGGGCGCTGCGCCCTGCACGGCGATGGTCTTCGTCTGGAGCTACCTGACCCGTGGCGATGCGGCCTACACGCTGGTACAAGTCGCCCTCAACGACCTGATCATGCTGTTTGCCTTTGCGCCGATCGTGGTCTTTCTGCTGGGTATTTCCAATATTCAGGTACCCTGGGATACGGTGCTGCTGTCGGTAGTGCTCTACATCGTCATTCCCCTGGCGGCAGGTTACCTCACGCGAAAAACCCTTATCGCTAAGCGCGGTGCCAAGTGGTACGACAACGTCTTTATGAAGCGCATTGGCCCCATCACTCCCATGGGACTGATCATTACCCTGGTACTGCTTTTCGCGTTTCAGGGCGATGTCATTCTGAACAATCCACTGCATATTGTGCTTATCGCCATTCCGCTGATTCTACAGACGTTTTTAATCTTCTTTATCGCCTATGGTTGGGCAAAAGCGTGGCGCGTACCGCACAATATTGCTGCTCCCGGGGCGATGATTGGTGCCAGCAACTTTTTTGAGCTTGCCGTGGCCGCCGCCATTGCGCTGTTTGGCCTGCAATCGGGCGCTGCTCTAGCAACGGTGGTGGGTGTACTGGTAGAGGTACCGCTGATGCTGGCCCTGGTGCGCATTGCCAATAACACGCGCCAGCATTTCCCTACTCATGCTTAAGGAGCCTGCTTGATGGCGCACTATTTGATTTTTCTCGGCTCGACCAGAACGTCAACGCCTCCCGCGCCCGCCCGCCTGAGCGAGCGGGTAGCCAAAGCGTGCTTGCAGTTACTCAACGCACAGCGCGATACGACGGCGGAGATTATTGACCCGCTCTCACTCGATTTGAGCGGCCCGTTTAAACCACACTTTGCCTATTCTGCCTCCACGGTACCGGATGACCTGGACGCCCTAGCAATGAAAATTGATCAAGCAGATGGCTACGTCATGGTCAGCCCTGAGTACAATCACGCCATGAGCCCAGCACTGAGTCATTTACTGAATCACTTTGGCGCGTCGCTATTTGCGTTTAAACCCAGCGCCATCGTCACCTACTCTATGGGCCAGTGGGGCGGCACCCGCGCTGCGGTGAATATGCGCTCGTTTCTATCTGAGCTGGGCTGCTTGCCTGTCTCCGCGATGACACATATCCCAAAGGCTCATGAAGCCCTCGATAGCGATGGGCAATTTCGTGCAGAGCAAGAGCGCTGGGAAGGCTATTTTGGCCGCACGCTAGCACAGTTGATATGGTGGGCAAACGCGGCCAAAGCGCACAAGGCCAAGCAAGATCCTATTAGCCTATCGCCAGCTATTAACCAAACACCCTCTCAGCGTGACGCCCCTTAATGTCAGTCACTATCTACCACAACCCCAACTGCGGCACATCGCGCAACACGCTGGCCATGATCAAAGCCTCAGGGGAAGATCCTGACGTGATCCACTACCTGGAAACGCCGCCCAGCCGAGAGCGGTTGGTAGCGCTGCTGGCGATGATGAAGCTGCCACCGCGAGCGCTGCTGCGCCGCAAAGGCACGCCTTACGATGAGCTCACATTGGATGACCCTACGTTAAGCGATGATCAGCTTATCGACGCCATGCTGGCACATCCAATCCTCATCAATCGCCCTATCGTTATCACACCCAAAGACGCAAAACTCTGCCGACCTTCCGAACAGGTGTTGGCGCTGCTGAAGCGGCCAGTGGCGCACTTTGTGAAAGAGGATGGTGAGCATGTTGACTACCCACCCACGTAAGAGGCGCTCAAGAAGCGATGGACCCGATCATTGAAATAGAAGAAAAAGCCGCCGCTTTTATCAAGCAACAAGGGGGCGTGGTCACGGTACGGTTTTCACCCCGTCACGGCTGCTGCGGAGGCACGTCGCGCATCGCCATCGCCGAGACGTCTGCCCCCAAAGAGACCTCAACGTTTGAATGCCACCAGCTGCAAGGAGCGACGCTCTGGATAGCCCCGGAGCTTACCCATCAGGGCTTACGACTCCGGGTGGAAGGGTGGTGGAAGCTGCAGCGGCTATTCGTCGATGGTGCCCCGCTACGCGCTGGGCACTAGGACACGCCCGCGCCGTGAATCGGCATGGTGCACATCGCTCACGCTGCCTGCTTAGGCAATGCAAGGGCCATCATAGAGCTTGCCGCCACCAAGGCAGCCGCCACCCAAAGGCAGGCACTCAGGCCGTATTCCATGTAGAGCCACCCGGAGAGCAGCGTGCCGACCAAGCGCCCCATGGCATTGGCCATATAGTAAAACCCTACGTCCATCGAGACGCCGTCAGCGCGGGCATAGTGAACGATCAGATAACTGTGCCAACTGGAGTTCACGGCAAACAGCACGCCAAACGCCAACAGGCCCACCACCAGCCAGCCCACCTGCGCCAAGGGAAGTAGCGCTAGCACAATGGCCAAAACGGCCAGGGCGGCGGCCCAGCCAGCGGTGATGGTTCTCGCATCGCCTTTTAGTAAGGCAGTGAGCTTCGGCGCTTGGGTTTGCACTCCGCCGTACCCAATAATCCAAGCCGCTAATAGACCGCCCACGGTCCAGTGGCTCCAGCCGTGCTGATCATAAAGAAAGACCGGCAGCGCCACGACAAACCACACATCACGAGAAGCAAACAGACAAAACCGCGCGGCAGAGAGCACGTTGATAGCACGGGATTTTGAAAAGATCTCGGAGAACTTGGGTTTGACTTTTTGCTTGCCTAAATCTGCCTTGAGGCGCCAGAGCGATAGTAGCAGCACAGCACCCAGCATGATGGCCATGGCAATGACCGCCCCACGAAAGCCAATCAGCGTGAGCAGCACACCGCCAACAAAAAAGCCCAGGCCTTTCAGGGCATTTTTAGAGCCAGTCAACATAGCGACCCAGCGGTATAAGGCGCTGTTGGCATTGGCACTCGTGGTCGGCACCAGCACCTTCACGGCGCTTTTTGCGCTCATTTTATTGAGGTCTTTGGCAATGCCTGACAGCGCCTGGGCGGCCATGACCCACACCACGGTCAGCATGCTCGCCGGTACCATTAGCATGGCGAGCGCCACAATTTGCAGCCCTAGCCCCACATTCATAGTGCGGTTCAAGCCCAGTCTCGCCCCTAGCCAGCCGCCCACCAAGTTCGTTACCACGCCAAACGCTTCATAGAACAGAAACAGCATGGCGATTTGCAGCGGCGAGTAACCGAGCTGGTGGAAATACATCACCACCAGCATCCGCAGCGCGCCGTCAGTAATGGTGAACGCCCAGTAGTTGCCGGTAATCAGCATGTACTGGCGCACCTCGAACGGTAGCGCCTTAACGTTATTCAGCAGCGATTCAGCCACGACCAACCGGCTCCCCACCAACCATACGTGCCAGCTCGGTGGTACGATTGGCGTAACCCCACTCGTTGTCGTACCACGCGTAGAGCTTTAACTGAGTGCCGTTCACCACCATTGTAGAGAGGGCATCAATAACTGAGCTACGCGGGTCGGTGCGGTAGTCGATCGATACCAGCGGGCGCTCCTCATAACCTAGGATGCCTTTCAGCGGCCCTTCGGCGGCGGCCTTGAGCGCTTGATTCACCTCATCAACGGTCACTTCTCGTTCAAGCTCGAACACCATATCGGTGAGCGATGCATTAGCCAGCGGTACGCGGATCGCGTGGCCGTTAAGCTTGCCTTCCAGTTCAGGGAAAATCGCCGTAATGGCTTTCGCCGAGCCCGTGGTGGTGGGGATTAGGCTCATGCCGCAGGCGCGGGCCCGGCGCAGGTCTTTGTGGGGTGCATCCAAAATAGTTTGGGTATTGGTAATGTCATGCACGGTGGTCATGGAACCGTGGCGAATACCAAAATTCTCAAGAATTACTTTAACGACCGGCGCTAGGCAGTTCGTGGTGCAGCTAGCGGCCGTAACAATACGGTGCTTGGCTGGCTCAAACAGGTGATCGTTCACGCCCACCACCACATTGAGCACGCCCTCCTCTTTCACCGGTGCACTCACCACCACGCGCCCAACGCCTTGATCCAGGTAAGCATTCAGCTTGTCGGTACTTTTCATTTTGCCGGAGCACTCGATGACCACATCGCAGCTGGACCAGTCGCTTTCCGCAATGGTTTTATGAGTGCTAAAGGCCACCTCATATCCATCAATGACAATGGCATCCTGACGCGCCGCCATGCCCTGCCCCGGCGTCCATTGGCCGTGGACGGAATCAAACTCCAATAAATGGGCAAAGGTGGCCGCATCACCACCGGGGTCGTTAATACGTACCAAGGTCACCTCGCCTGCCGCCACCTGCGGCCAGAGGCTGCGCAGCGCTAGGCGTCCAATACGGCCAAATCCGTTAATACCGATGCGAAGTGACATAGGGTTGTCTCCAAATATGCAATTAAGGCCAAGCCTACCGTTTATATACGAAAAAACATATATCAGTAGTCAAAAAAACGCTGCTTGAAAGCCCGCCATGACAGCGGGCCAACAAACAGCGATCTATTTAGCCGTAACGACCAGAAATATAGTCTTCGGTTTTCTTCTGTGCCGGGGTCGAGAACATTACTTTCGTATCGTTGTACTCGATGATTTCCCCCAGGTGGAAGAACGCCGTGTAGTCCGCCACGCGCGCCGCCTGCTGCATATTGTGCGTCACGGTCACGATGGTGAATTGCTCTTTCAGCTTATCCATCAAATCTTCGATGGTGGCCGTGGAGATCGGGTCCAGGGCTGAGGTCGGTTCATCCATCAAAATGACGTCAGGCTGTACAGCGATCGCCCGAGCAATGCACAAACGCTGCTGCTGACCACCAGAGAGCGAGGTGCCCGGCTCTTGCAGCTTATCCTTCACCTCGTTCCACAAACCGGCATCGCGCAGGGCCTTCTCGACCAGCTCATCTTGATCGGCTTTACGGCTCACCAAATCGTGCATACGCGGTGCGTAAGCGATGTTCTCGTAGATAGATTTCGGGAACGGGTTAGGCTTTTGGAACACCATCCCCACCCGGCGACGCAGCGCCACTTCATCCATCTTGCCAGCATTCACATCCTGGCCGTCCATCTCCACCAGACCTTCAATATGCACGCTGGGAATCAAGTCGTTCATACGGTTCAAGCAGCGCAAAAAGGTCGACTTACCGCACCCCGAAGGGCCAATCAGCGCGGTCACGTTCTTCTGGAACAGGTCGATATTCAGCCCTTTCAACGCTTGGCTCTTGCCGTACCACAGGTTGAGGTCGCGAACACGAATACTGAGGTCGTGGCATGCTTGCTCATTACGTGTGTAAGGCTGGCCAACGTCTGGTGCATGCTGCTGATTCATAACGGGTGCTTGGCTATTCATAAGGTGTCCTCTTGGGCGCCGGCTTACCAGCGACGCTCGAATTTCTTGCGTAGCACAACGGCAAAGGCGTTGAGCGAAATCAGCACAGACAGTAGCACTAGGATGCCACCAGCGGTTTTTTCAACAAAAGCCTGTTCCGGCTCACCTGACCAGGTAAAGATCTGTGCAGGCATAACAGTTGCTGCCTGAGTAAAGGAAGCGCCCACATCCGGAATAAAGGCCACCATGCCTACGATGATCAGCGGTGCGGTTTCACCCATCGCCTGGGCCAGGCCGATAATCGAGCCTGTCATGATACCGGGCATCGCCAGCGGCAGAACGTGGTCGCGCACCACTTGCCAGCGCGAGCAGCCTACACCAAATGCCGCGTGGCGAATGGAATCCGGCACGCTACGCAGAGCGGTACGGGTGGCAATAATGATGACCGGAAGCGTCATCAGCGCCAGCGTCATACCACCTGCCAACGGTGATGAGCGCGGCACGCCGAAGAAGTTGATGAAAATCGCCAGACCCAGCAAACCAAACAGAATCGATGGAATCGCTGCCAGGTTGTTGATATTGATCTCAATAATCTGGGTAAAACGGTTATCCGGGGCAAACTCTTCCAGATAAATAGCCGTCATCACGCCGATGGGGAAAGAGATCAGCAGCGTCACGATCATGGTCATGATGGTACCGACTACCGCCGACAAAATACCGGCGTTCTCGGCGATTTTCGAATCTCCCGAACCGAAGAACGTTTTGTTGAAACGCAAATCAACCTGACCTGCAGCAACGCGCTCATCAATTTCGGTCTTTTCTTCATCGCTCAGGCGGTTACGATGCCCTTTCAGGTACTGGTCCACTTCGCTGGTGGCTAGCATCCAGCGCTGCTCAGAAGTGCCGATCATTTCTGGGTTGTTGCGCAGCTGTAGCGGAATAACGCGTACCACCGTGCGGCTAATAAGTGGTATCAAATCCTCATCAAACGCTTGGCGGCCATCGCGGCTCGCTTCTTCAGTGTAGCGAACTTCGGTATTGATATAAGCCTGCTGAAAAGCAGGTAGGCCTTTGCTCAGCATGTCAGCAAAGAACAGCACTAAAAATAGTCCTGCTAAGCCCAGCGCGCCCATGGAGGCCCACTTCAGGCGTGCCGACTTACGGTGACGCCGCTTAAGCTGCTGGCTGATCTCGTCAAAAGAGTGGCTCATCGAATCAGTTCCTCGGCGTTACAGGTTGTTCACGCGGTATTTTTCGCGGAAGCGGCGAATCATTAACACAGATACCAGGTTGAGCGTCAGGGTCACGACAAACAGCACAAGACCCAGCGCGAATGCAGAGAGCGTTTCGGCACTCTCGAACTCTTGGTCGCCAGTCAGCGATGCCACAATGCGTACGGTCACGGTGGTCATATCTTCTAGCGGGTTGGCCGTTAGGTTCGGGCGCATACCGGCCGCCATCACCACAATCATGGTCTCGCCCAGCGCTCGGGACATGCCCAGCAGTGCGGCAGAGATAATACCGGGCAGCGCCGCAGGTACGACCACGTCACGGATGGTTTCACCTTTCGTCATCCCTAGTGCCAGCGAGCCTTGACGCATGCTGTCAGGCACAGAGTTAATCACGTCATCAGAGAGCGACGAGATAAACGGGATGATCATGATGCCCATCACGATGCCAGGGGCAACGGCGTTGTTATAAGAGGCATCCAGGCCAAAAAAGCCGGCGATGTTGACGATGATAGGTGCAACGGTAATGGCGGCGAAGAAGCCGTAAACCACCGTGGGAATACCTGCCAACACCTCGAGCACTGGCTTAGCGATCGTACGCACCCGCTGAGGAGCATACTCGGACATATAAACAGCTGACAGCAAGCCGATAGGCACTGCCACCAACAGCGCAATGGCAGTGATCATGAAGGTACCCGCGAACAACGGTACCGAGCCAAATTCAGCGCTGCTACCGTCACCGCGTCCGGCGGCGGCTAGGAAGCTAGCCCCGGGGTTCCAAGTAGTGCCAGTAATGAAGTCCCAGAAGCTGTGCATTTGGAAAAAACGCAGCGCCTCTGAAATGATCGAAAAAAGAATACCGAAGGTAGTGAAGATCGAGATCATCGCCGCGCCGGTCAGCACCCAACGAATCACCCGTTCAATGGCCTGACGAGCATGAAAATGTGGCTTCACTTGAGCCACACCAACTGCCAAACCAGCCGCAGCGACCACTAAACTCGCTGCCAGCAAATACATGGGCGGAATATCCGCTCCTAACAACAGTAGCAGCAGTGAACCCAGCGCCCCCACCAGCACCGCAGGCCCTGCCGTTGAGAGAACAGCAAACCACGCATACTGATCAGGCTGTGCATACATCGCCGTGCCAGAAGCACGCACTCGCGCAGCCTTCGCTCGACCTACAAAAAAGGCCACTAGCCCAAGCAGCAAGAGCACTGTGCAAAAGAGTAAAAGTAGCTGGTTAGTTTGCATCGAATTTCTCTCGCATCACCTAATGAAATCGTGTTGGCTGCTACTTTGGATTAAAAACATGACAGCAATATGACAAAGGCAGCACACCCCAAAACAAATGGCCGGCAGCATTCGCTACCGGCCATGTACTCGCTATGTGCTAGCGATTATTTCAGGTCAGCCGCCACCAGCTTGGTGCGGTCAGCCACTTTCTGACGCGATTGCTCACGCTCTGATTCCGGCAGCGGAATCAGGCCGAGGTCGATCAGGTAACCATCGTCACCGATCATCTGATCTTCCATGAACATGTTGGCATATTCGTACATCGGCGGTACTTCGTCAGCGTGCTGGTTCTTCAGGTAGAACCACAGTGAACGAGCAACCGGGTACTCACCAGAGCTAATAGCTTCTACTTCAGGCTCAACACCGCCAATGGTCGCACCCATGATGGTGTCCGGGTTTTCGACCAGGAAGGAGTAACCGAAAATACCGAAGGCGCCAGTGTCTTCCGCCAGACGCTGAACGATCAGGTTGTCGTTCTCACCCGCGTCGATATAAACGCCGTCGGTACGAATGTCGGTGTAACCTTCTTCACCATAGATATCCATCTCGGAAGAAGCGGCTTCCATGACCAGCTCTTCGAACGCGTCGCGGGTACCAGAAGTGCTGGGCGGGCCATAGATAGAGATGGCGCGATCCGGCAGAGAAGCGTCGATGTCGCTCCAGTTGGTGTAGGGGTTTTCTACCAGCTCGCCGTCTACCGGCACCTGTGCAGCTACCGCCAGGAAGATTTGCTCAAGCGTCAGGTCGATCGGTTCGTTAGTAGCGGCTAAGCCCAGAACGATACCGTCAGAACCGATTTTCGCTTCGGTGATATCAGTTACACCGTTCTCTTCGCAACGCTCAAGCTCAGAAAGCTTCATGCGACGAGACGCGTTGGTGATGTCCGGCGTACCTTCGCCAACACCGTTACAGAACAGACGAATACCACCGCCAGAACCTGTAGACTCGATAACCGGCGTCGGGTAGTTGGTCAGCGCGCCAAACTCTTCAGTAACGTAGCTGGCGAACGGATAAACAGTACTGGAGCCGACGATACGAATCTGGTCACGTGCTTGTGCCACACCGGCAACGCTCATTACAGCCGCCGCGATAACGGTGGTTTTTAGAATACGGTTCATGCGAAATACTCCTGTCGATGTAGGGTTCTGGCCTTCGCATGACGTACTTTGCACTGCTTCGATGACATCTTTATGACATCGAAAAAAACAGCCAAACTTTTTGTTCGGCTGCTTCGCCTATAGCAGTAAGCCAAGCGCTGCGAGGGTGCATAACCCCAATGACAAGCGCTGCAGCAGTTGTTTATCCAATCGATGGGCGATGGTATCGGCCAGTGCATTGCCCAGTAAGACAGCAGGAAGAAAGGTAAGCGCCAGCTTGAAGTGCCAAACGCTGATCTGCCCTGCCAGCGCCAGCGTCAGCAGGGTTAATAGAGAGGTCAGGACAAAAAAGGCTGCTAAGTTGCCGCGCATGCGGTCAGGTGAAAAACCATGCATCAGTAGCACAATGGGCGGCCCGCCGATGGCCGCCACCGTCCCAAAAGCGCCGGAGAGAATACCCGCCACAAATAGCGTGAAGCGGTTCACCGGCAGTTCGAAGCGGCATACCGTGACCAGCACAGCAAATAGCACGATGGCGGCAATTAACTTTTCCAGCACAACCATCGGCGCTGCCAGCAACAGCCAAATGCCCAATCCGTTACCCGGTAAGCGTCCAATCAGGGCAACGCCTATTTCCCTTAACCTCACCTCATGCCAGTAACGGCGCACCATCATCAAAGAGACGGTGAAACCAAACAGCACCAAAATCACCGGCACCAGCCGTGGCTCTATCATCAACAGCAGTGGCGCACCTACCACCGCCAAGCCAAAGCCCGTGGCCCGCTGTACAAAGGCACCTAACAGCAGTACAGCTGCGCAGGCTAGCCAGCTATCCAAGGGCATCTCTAACCACTGCAGCAGGCTATCCATTACAACGCGTCATCCGCCTTTGGGGCTTGGGTTAGCATTCTCACACCGATATTACCCAGCAGGGCAGCACCTAGCATGGTCAGCACCATGGGCCATAAGTGCTCAACCTGGAACAGCCCTACTAAGACACCTGCCAGCGCCCCACAGCTAAACTGTATGCCACCCAACAGCGCTGTCGCGGTGGCACTTATATGGCCAAAATGATCCAACAATGAAGAGATGGCGTTGGGCGTAATCAGGCCAATCATGCCCGTAAACATCATCACCAGTGGCACCACCACATAGAGCGACGCCACGTTAAGTGCCGTGGCCAACACAAGACCCAGGGCGGCCACCAGTTGAACAGCCAGACCTAAGCGCAGGTTCTGCTGTGGCGTGCGCTTGCGCAGCAAGTGAATATTGACGCGGTTGGAGAGAGCAATCACCACTACGTTCACCCCAAACACCAGTGGGTAGACGCTTGGCGAAAGCGAAAAATAGTCCAAGTATAAAAATGGCGATGCGGTCACAAAGGCAAATAGCCCGGCAAACGAAGCGGCTACCGCACAGATATAGCCCATGCCCTCTTTATGGCGCAGCACGCTTGCATAGTTGCGGATCACTTGCCGAGGCGAGGCCGCAGGCAAGTTGGTATCGCGGGTTTCAGGTAGGCGCGTACCTAACAGCCAAAGTAAGAAACCGGCATAAACAGCCAGGAAAACAAAGATGAGCCACCAGCCAGCAATGTGAAGCAGCAGGCTACCCACCGCCGGTGCCACCAGCGGGGCTAGCATCATGATCATGGCCATGGTGGACATCACCTTAGCCGCCTCACGACCGCTGAAACAGTCACGCACGATGGCGGCCGAGTTCACCACACAGGCGCCGCCCCCTAACGCTTGAATAAAGCGCCAGACTAGTAGCGACGTTAAGCTATCGGCAGTGGTAATCATTAGGCTGGCCAGCATAAAGACCACTAGCCCACTTAACAGCACCGGCTTCCGGCCTAACCGATCTGATAACGGCCCAAAGCAGAGCTGGCCCAATGCAAACCCAAACAAAAACATACTGATCGAGAGTTCAGTATGGTGAATGCTGGCATTAATACTCTCGGCCAGTATGCCGATGGCAGGCAGATAGGCATCAATCGCGAAAGGCGCAAGCGCTGTGTTGGCGGCCACCAACCAAGCCACCCGACGAGGATTAAGTTCCATAAGCCTCCTTAAAATGGGCATAAAAAAAGCGGCGCGTGCCGCCGAAAAGGTAGGCCGCTAATCATAATCGATTTCAATTCATTTGTCGGTGTCTGTTCGTCACGCGCGGCCCTTGCTAAAGTAACCCACAGGACAACCAAGGAGCATTGCATGGCCACTAGCCTATTAAGCCAATTAAAAGAAATGACCACCGTGGTTGCTGATACGGGCGACCTTGAGGCTATTCGCCGCTTCCAGCCCCAGGATGCAACTACCAACCCCTCTCTCATCCTTCAAGCTGCCCAGCAGGAAGAGCGCCGCGCTCGCTTGGCAAGCATCGCCAAAGAGAGCACCGATCTCGACGACGCGGTAGACCGTGTCGCGGTGGATATTGGCAGCGAGATTAGCAAGCTGGTGCCGGGCTATGTGTCGACAGAAGTCAGCGCCCGCCTCTCGTTTGACCGTGATGCCACCATTGCCAAAGCGCACTCGCTAATTGAGCGCTATGCCCAGCATGGTGTCGGCCCTGAGCGTATTTTGATTAAAATGGCGTCCACCTGGGAAGGCATTCAAGCGGCCCGCCAGCTTGAGCGCGATGGCATTCGCACCAACCTGACGCTGCTGTTTGGCTTTGCTCAGGCACAGGCCTGTGCCGATGCTGGCGCTACGCTGATTTCACCGTTTGTGGGCCGTATTCTCGACTGGCACAAAGCGCGCTCGCCGGAAGCTGACTTCAGCGGCGCCAATGACCCTGGCGTACAATCGGTTAAGCGTATTTATGACTACTACAAGGGACACGGCTATCCAACGATTGTGATGGGAGCCAGCTTCCGTAACGTAGGCGAAATACAAGCCTTGGCAGGTTGTGACCGCCTCACTATATCCCCTGCGCTGCTTAACGAGTTAGATGAACTACAGGGCGACCTTCCCCGCCAGCTAACGCCCATGGGTGCCAGCAGCTCAGCAGAGCAGGCGCTAGCCCAAGCAGATTTTCGTTGGGAAATGAACGAAGATGAAATGGCGTCTGACAAGCTAGCTGAAGGCATTCGTAAGTTCATGGCCGACCAGCGCAAGCTTGAAGAGCTACTCAGCACGCTACGCAAACACTAAGTATATTAATACTCACAGCGACGTAGCAGCGCCCTCTTATCTTTAGGGATGGAGGGCGTTTTATTTATGAACGGTAGAGGATTGCGATTCAAGCATTTCAACCAGCGGCTGAAACTGCTCGCGATTATGCTCATTCATGTGCATTAGAATGCGGTGAGCTTCTAAAATACGATCGCGCAAACCCTCTTCATCTGCCGGTACTTCTGGCAAATCTTCTAATGCAGAACTTAACCCCTCAGTTTGGTTTAATGGCGCTTCCATCAAGGTAAAAAAACGCGCAAAACCCATGACGTCCAGCATCTGACGCACGTCGGGGTTATCGGCAATAATCGTCGGAGGCTGTTCCAGCCGCCCTTTAACCGCCATGGCTACTTTGGCCAGAAAACCCAGCGCCGTTGAGTCGACATTGGTCGCTTCGCGCAGGTCAATCATCACCGCCTGAAGGCCAGGGGTTTCAGCAAGACGTTGCGCTTGGGTATCTAGCGTGGCGCATAGCGTTAACCGCACATCGCCACAGAGCTTTAACACAAAAACACCAGAGTTGAACGCCGCTTTAATGCGGCCCTCTTCAATCAGCATGACCAAATCCGCTCACCATCATGATTGTCAGGTCATCGGGTAAAGCATCGCGGTCCTGGTTCGCCTCATCATCCTCATCGCCCTCTATCAAAAGCGAATTGGTTTTGGCTAGCCGATCGCGCAACTGCTCAAGCGTGACACTTTCGCTAACGAGTTGCTCAAGTTCCGTGAGCCGCGTGTCGAGCGTTTTACCCGGCAAGCATTCCAATACACCGTCTGAACACAGCCACAAACGAAAGTTGGCCGGTAAAGCACAGCTAAGCGCAGGATACTCCACATCTGGGAAAAGGCCTACCGGCATTCCCTCCCCGGTTAAGCGCTCCAGCTTACCGTCAGCCGCCAACAGCGGCATCGGTAGCTGTGCGCCGAGCGAATAGTGAAGAGTATGCGCTTCATGGTCAATAACACCGACGAATAACGTGGCATGCTTACCAATGTTGGTATCCTGAAGCTCACGATTCATCGCCGCTAACCAATCAGGCGGCAGCCGCTCTGGCGCTTGGCCATCCCACTCGCTTAACCATCGGTTGCACAGATACTTCAGCAGCACCGTGACAAAGGCCGACGACGCTCCATGCCCAGAGACATCGGCAAAATAAAACGCGCTAAAACGGTCGTTATAACGCTGATAGTCGAGAAAATCCCCCGACAAATAAAGCGACGGCGCAAACCAGTAGTCGTAATAAACGCCGTTGATCACTTTAGGATGCGCTGGCAACAAACGCCGCTGAATATGCCCCCCGCTTTGCTGGTCCATCCGCAGTAGCGCGAGGTGGGTCTCAAGGCTCTCATTGAGTTCAGCGAGACGTTCACGATCACGATCACGCTCTTGGGCCAAGGTGTGAAGCTCAATCGCCTTACGAATCATTCGGCGCAGCAGTTCGGTATGTCGCAGTGGATGGACGATGTAGTCCACTAGCCCCACATCAATGGCCTTGATCAAGTCTGCATCTTGACGGGAATCGCTGACGACCAGGGTTGGCAACCGGTGAGTCAACTGAGACCACTGCTGACGGGGCACTGCCCGGGCATGGGCCACAATCAGCGCCGTGCCGCTAGGCAGATGGTCAATGTTCTCTGCAGCAAACACCCACATGCCGTCGCAGGTAATCGCCTCAGCCAGCGCATCGCGCTCGGGGCCGGGCTCGTCGATTACCGCGATCAACTGCTTAGCGTGATCCATGTTAGGCCTCAATCGGCGAAATCGTCGTCACCGAAGTCGGTATCGTCGAAGTCAAAATCATCTGTGGCAAACGGGTCTTCGCCAAGCACGCCGTCATTCACCTCAAACTGGCGGCGCTGCAAATAGGCATCGCGGACAAACCGATAGCGATCCCCCGAAATCAACGATTCTTGGTCTAACAAGCCCGCGCGAAGGTGAATAATATCGAGTGCCGTTAGGCCTGCACGTAGCTGGTGATCGTCCATATACGTAATGGGATGCGCTGCGAAATCGGCTGGCAAGCCAGAGGCATCCCTGAGCGTGCGCGGACCTAGCAGAGGTAACACTAAATAGCGCGAATCCTCCCACCCCCACACGGCCATGGTTTGACCAAAATCTTCTTTATCCGCGGTAATTTCCATGAGCGTGGCATAGTCAAGCAAGCCGCCAATACCCACCGTCGAGTTGATCAAAAATCGTGATGTTGCTAAACCCGCGTTGGTGGGTTTGCCCTGCAGCAGGCTATTGAGCGCGGTACGCACTTCACCTAAGTTGGAGAAAAAGTTGCCAACCCCAGTTTGCACCGGCTCGGGAGTGACTGCCTTATACCCTCGTGCAACGGGCTTGAGGGCGTAGCGATCCAGCACATCATTAAACGCGAACACACGCCGGTTGAAACCTTCCCACGGATCCTGCGGGTCTGCCGTTACACGCTCTTGTGCAGCGTCTCCCTCTTGAGAAGACCCCGTACTGGCACACCCTCCCATGCTTAACGTGGCTAGCAACACGATAGGCAACAGCTTCTGCCATGTGCTTAGACCCTCTTTTTGCGGTGCCAACAGCCTCAGCATGCGATTTCCTCTTTCAACATAGAACGCTATTCCTAACATAACCGGTGATAGGCAACATCGGCCTATTACTGGCGACGTAGCACCACACTGCCTGCACTGTACCCCGCCCCAAACGAGCAAATAACGCCGATATCCCCTTCCGACAGTGCCTCACGGTGAAGATGGAAAGCGATAATCGAACCCGCTGAGCTGGTATTCGCATAGCGATCTAAAATAATCGGTGCCTGTGCTTCGTTGGGCTCTTCACCCAGTACTTTACGTGCAATCAAATCGTTCATGTGACGGTTGGCCTGATGTAACCACATCCGCGTTAAATCCGCCCCCGACAGCTCTAATGAAGCGAGATGATCAGTGATAAGCTTAGCGACCATAGGGCACACCTCTTTAAAAACGCGGCGCCCTTCCTGAACGAACAGCTTATCTAACGCCTGCGGATCGCTATCGGTCACGCGGTTTAAAAAGCCTGCGTTATTGCGAATCGCATTAGAAAACTTCGTCACCAGTCGCGTTCCCAGAATTTCATAGCGCTCATCGGCCACGGCAACATCGCTATTTTCTAGTACCATAGCCGTACAAGCATCGCCGAAAATAAAGTGGCTGTCACGATCTCTGAAGTTCAAATGCGCAGAGCAAATCTCTGGATTCACAATCAGCGCGCGTTTTACGCTGCCTGACGCAATCGCATTGGCCGCTGTTTCTAAAGCGAACGTGGCGGAGCTACACGCCACGTTCATATCAAAGCCGTAACCCGATGTTCCCAACGCCTGCTGTACTTCTACCGCGACCGCCGGGTAGGCACGCTCTAGGTTTGAACAGGCCACAATCACCAGCTCAATATCGGCGGCATCGACCTGTGCCGTTTCTAGCGCCTGACGCGCTGCCTGGGTCGCCATGTCACACTGAATAGATGGTTCATCATTATGACGTTGAGGCAGTTTAGGCCGCATACGCTCAGGGTCAAGGATCCCTTGGGCATCGAGCACATAGCGACTTTTAATTCCCGAGGCTTTCTCAATAAATTCACTGCTGGAATAAGCAAGTGCTTCTTGCTCTCCACGCGCGATGGCATCCGCATGCTGGGCGTTATGGAGATCAACCCACGCGTTAAAAGCAGCGACCAACGCCGCGTTATCAATGGCGTTTTCCGGTGTATAGAGTCCTGTACCGGTGATCACTACATTGGTCATGCCTGTCTCCTTATTACGGCCTCAAGGCAAATAGCCGAAACCGTCAGTAAAATAGCGTATGGCGAGGTTGTCCACCCCACTCTATCTAAGCGCTTTCTTGTGTAGCATTAAACGCTGGTAATTTCTTCCCAACGCTTTTCCAAGCGCTTCACGGATACCGGCATCTGAGTGCCTAGCTGCTGGGCGAAGAGCGATACGCGCAATTCTTGTACCCACCAGCCAAATGCCACGAGTTCAGGGTCTTCAGCGGCGCCTCTACGTTTGCTTTTTCGCCGCTCATCAAAACGTGCCTCTAGGGCTTGGACATTCTGCATCATCATTTGGTCACGGCCGCGTTCACGGGCCGCTTTTTCGAGGCGGATAAGAGCTGCTTCGGTATAGCGTGGATACTCGCTAAGCCACTCCCCTGCGTCACGAATAAAGCCAGGATAAACCAAGCGCTGCATCTGCGCGCTCACATCGCTGTAAACGAGCGCTAGGGCAAAGTTAAGCTTCCCTTTAAGCACTTTGGTCACCGCTAGATGCCCTTTAAGCGCCTCTTCAATGCGCGTCAGCAACGATGTTGCATAGGGAATCAGCTCACTTTCGGTTGCTTTAAGCCGCTCGGTGAGCTCATTGGCAGAGCGTGGCAACGGATGTGTTGCCACCACCTGCGTGAAGACCGCCAGCAGCAAATCATCCACTAATGCTTGTTTACTACCCACTTTAGCAAAGAGTAGAGCGCACTTTTCCACGCCAGGTAAGCGCTTGATGGCTTTGACCTGTTCCGGCCGCTTGGCGATGGCCAAGCGTGCCACGCCTTCCTGGTGAACCGCCGCCGCCTTCGCGGGATGATCAAAAAGCGCCACTTTAAAGCTATGGGCCTCGGCCATTAGTGCTGGGTAGGCTTCCACTCGGATACCGGCCTGAGTCGTTACCCGCGACTCGGGCAGCGGCGACTCTGGTAACTCATCCAAGGCGGGCGCTTGGCTTGCCTGATCGGCCAGCGCCTGGGCGCCTGCACTCGCCGCCTCTTCGAAACGCCGCTCCAGCGCACGCACATCGCGTCCTTGGCCCAACGTTTTACCCGCATGATCAACGACCCGCACGTTCATAATGAGGTGCGGCGGCAGCAGATCGAGACGCCAATCATCCGGGTGAACGCGGGTAGCAGTGCGGCGACGGATAAACTCCCCCAGCGCTTCAGTGAGCGGCCGCTCATCGGGCACCAGCATCTCCAGCGCGGCATCGACCCAGTCGGGTATGGGTACCACTTGGCGACGAATACTTTTCGGCAGCGATTTTAGTAGCGCAATGCACTTTTCACGCAACAGCCCCGGCACCAGCCACTCCAACGCGTGCACAGGCAGCTGCGGCAACATGGCGGCGGGCACCGTAAGCGTCACACCATCATCGTCGGCGTCCGGGTCAAAGTGGTAGCTGACCGGATACGCTACGCCAGACAGCGTTAAGTGATCAGGGTACTGCGCCTGAGTAACATCGTGAGCATCACGGGCCTTTAGCGCATCGATATCAAACTTCAGCAGCGCGGGGTCTTGGCGCTCGGCCTGCTTGCGCCAGTGTTCAAAGCCCTTGCCGTTAACGATATCGGTGGGTATCCGCTCGTCATAGAAGGCGAACAGCGTCTCTTCGTCGACCAAGATATCCCGTCGGCGGGCACGATCTTCTAGCGCCTCTACCTCTTCGATCAGCGCACGGTTATGGGTAAAGAATTCTCCTTTGGTTTGGAACTCGCCTTCCACCAGCGCACGACGAATAAACAGCTCCCGCGACTCCTGGGGCGCAATTGGCCCGTAATGGACGCGACGGCGCGCCACAATCGGCAGGCCAAACAGGGTGACCTGTTCAAACGCCACGACCTGAGCGCGCTTCATTTCCCAGTGAGGCTCGCTGTAGCTGCTTTTCACCAGGTGCTGCGCTTGTGGCTCGATCCACTGCGGGTCGATCTTGGCAACGGTGCGCGCAAACAGCTTGGTGGTTTCAATCAGCTCGAAGGCCATAACCCACTTGGGCGTTTTCTTCGCCAGCCCAGAGCCTGGGTGAATCATGAACTTGCGGTTACGCGCACCGAGGTACTCTCGGTTCTCAAGCAGCGTCCCCAAATTGGAGAGCAGGCCAGACAGCAGCGCCTGATGCAGCTTGCCCGACGTTTTTCGCCTTGCTTGCTTGGCCTGCTCTTCGCTCTCGCTCTCATCACGAGGCAGCGGCGCAGGTACCTCAATGTCCATATCCCGCAGCAGTTGGCGCAACTGGCGGAACGTATCGTGCCACTCGCGCATGCGCAGGTAGTTAATATAGTGGTCACGGCACCAGCGGCGCAGTTGGTTGCCCGATAACGCTTCACGAGCATTCTCGATGCCATGCCATAAATTTAGCAGCGCAACGAAATCGGAGTCTGGGTCATGCCAGCGCTGGTGAGCTTGGTCAGCGGCTTGGCGCTTGTCGGCGGGCCGGTCACGAGGGTCTTGAATCGCCAGCGCAGAGACCACGACCAGCACGTCCCGCAGGCTGCCTCGCTCTGCACCGGCCAACACCATACGGGCCAAACGCGGGTCAATGGGTAGTTTCGCCAGCTTACGCCCCAGGGCGCTAAGCTGTTGCTTATCATTCACTGCGCCCAGTTCAAATAGCAGCCGGAAGCCATCTTTGACAAAGCGGCCATCGGGCGGATCAACAAAGGGGAAGTCTTCAATATTGCCGAGCTTGAGCGCCAGCATTGAAAGAATGACCGATGCTAGGTTGGTGCGCTGAATCTCCGGGTCGGTAAACGCGGGGCGTGACAGAAAATCCTCTTCGTCGTAAAGACGAATACAAACGCCTTCCGCAATCCGCCCACAGCGGCCTTTACGCTGATTGGCGCTTGCCTGACTGACCGGCTCAATGGGCAGCCGCTGGATTTTCGCCCGGTAGCTGTAGCGGCTAATGCGTACAAGGCCAGGGTCGATAACATAGCGAATTCCCGGCACGGTGAGTGAGGTTTCAGCCACGTTAGTCGCCAGTACGATGCGACGCCCCCGGTGGGGAGCAAACACCCGGTTCTGCTCCTCATTAGAGAGCCGTGCATACAGCGGCAGAATCTCGGTGCCTTTTAAATCCGCGCGGCGCAGCGTATCGGCGGTTTCACGGATTTCCCGCTCGCCGGGTAGAAACACCAGCACATCGCGGGGGCCATGCAGCCAGCCTTTTTCACGCTCGATTGTTTCGATCTCGTGCACGGCATGCAAAATCCCCTCCTGCAGCGTGCGGTCATCCTCGTCCTCTTCGCTGCGCACCAGCGGGCGGTAGTGGACATCTACCGGGAACGTGCGGCCTGACACCTCGACCACCGGCGCAGGCGTGTTAGGCGAGCCGAAATGGGCCGCAAAGCGCTCTACGTCGATCGTTGCGGAGGTAATGATGACTTTCAGATCAGGACGCTTTTGCAGCAAGCGCTTGAGGTAACCCAGTAAGAAATCAATGTTGAGGCTGCGCTCGTGAGCTTCGTCGATAATCAGTGTGTCGTAGCGCAGCAGCAGCGGGTCGTGCTGCGTCTCAGCCAGCAGGATGCCATCGGTCATCAGTTTGACGAGTGTGCTCGGCGAGCTTTGGTCGTTAAAGCGCACCTGATAGCCCACCTGCTCGCCTAGCGGCACGCTCAACTCTTCCGCCAGCCGCCCCGCGACACTGCGTGCCGCCAGCCGCCGTGGCTGCGTATGACCAATCAGGCCTTTCCGGCCACGGCCAAGCTCCAGACACATCTTGGGCAACTGAGTGGTTTTACCCGAGCCGGTTTCCCCCGCCACCACCACCACCTGGTGGTCACGAATCGCAGTGAGAATATCCTCACGGCGCTCTACCACCGGCAGCTCTGCCGGGTAATCCAGCGTCACGCGTAGGGCTTCGCGCTGCGCCAGCAGTTGCTTAGCTTTGTCGACTTCTCGCTCCACCTCGTTCAAGCCGCGGTCGATCGGCTTCTTATCTCGCTGCCGACGCCGCAGGCCCGCCACACGACGCGAGAGCCGCTCCTGATCACGCAGCATAACGTGACTCAGCGACTCAGTGAGCGCTGTAAGCGAGGGGGCGTTGTCTTGTGGGGTATCGATGCGGGATGAGTGCGTGTCGGTGGTCACGTTAGGCTCGGTTCCATCTCAGAATAAACGTCGGCCCACTCGTAAGTGGGCCGACCATTGTAACGCTTTCGCGAACGAGACGCCTAACGCCTGCTTGACCGAGTGTTCAACCCTTACGGCGCATGGGTTGTTTCCTGGTCGCGGAGTTGGCGACGCAGCACCTTACCGACGTTGGTTTTCGGCAGCTCGTCGCGGAACTCGATGTACTTCGGCACTTTATATGCGGTGAGTTCTTTCTTACACCAAGCGCGCAGCGTTTCAGCGTCAAGCTGGCTGTTTTTGGACACCACAAACAGCTTGATGGCTTCACCCGCGTTTTCATCGGCAACACCAACGGCCGCCGCTTCCAGCACATCGGGGTGGGCGGCTACTACGTCTTCAACCTCATTGGGGTAGACGTTAAAGCCCGACACCAGAATCATGTCTTTTTTACGATCAACGATCTTGATATAGCCATCGTCCTGCAGCACGGCGATATCGCCGGTATGGAACCAGCCGTTTTCATCAATGGCGTTGCGCGTCTCTTCTTCACGCTGCCAGTACCCTTTCATGACCTGCGGGCCTTGAACGCAAAGCTCGCCCGGCTCGCCAAGCGGCACATCGTTACCATCAGCATCGACTACTTTCACCGAGGTGCCCGCAACCGGCTTACCAATCGTGCCCAGTTGAATCGCATCGTTAGGGTTGAAGCTGACAATCGGCGAGGTTTCCGTTAGGCCATAGCCTTCGGCGATTGGGCAGCCGGTGGTCTCTTCCCAGCGCTGTGCCGCCGCTTTGGTTAACGCCATGCCGCCTGAAATGGTCAGCTTCAATTTGGAGAAGTCGAGCTGCTTGAAATCGTCCCGATTGCACAGCGCGTTAAACAGCGTATTGAGACCGATAAACCCCGTGAACGGCAGCCCCTTCAGCTCTTTAACGAAATTAGGCAAGTCACGGGGGTTAGTGATCAACAACGAATGGTTGCCAGTTTCCATTAAGAACAGACAGTTAACAGTAAAGGTGTAGATGTGATACACGGGCAGCGGTGCAATCACCAGCTCTTCGCCGTCCGTGAGATGCTCGCCAATCGCTGAGCGCGCCTGGAGCATGTTGGCCACTAGGTTCCGGTGGGTCAGCATGGCACCTTTGGGCATACCGGTGGTGCCGCCGGTGTACTGAAGCGCCGCTAGGTCATCCATATTGCGCTCGACGGGGGTGTGCTTCAGCGACGCCCCCTTCTTCAGAGCATCTCGGAAACCGACGGCACTCGGAAGCGAATAGGCAGGCACCATTTTTTTAACGTGCTTCACCACCGCGTTGATCAACCAGCGTTTAGGCGCATCGTGCAGATCAGCAAGCTGTGTGACTAAGACGTGCTTGATATCCGTTTTATCGAGCACTTTTTCTAATTTGTCGGCCATATTGGCCAGAATCACAATGGCTTTGGCATTGGAGTCTTTAAACTGATGCGCCATTTCCCGCTCGGTGTACAGCGGATTGGTGTTGACCACTACTAACCCCGCCCGCAAAGCACCAAATACGGCGACAGGAAACTGCAGTACGTTCGGCAACTGAATGGCGATTCTGTCGCCCGGCACCAAATCGGTTTCATGCTGCAGCCACGCAGCAAAATCAGCTGAAAGACGATCAAGGTCGGAAAAGCTCAGCGTCTTGCCCATGCAGGTGAAGGCGGGCTTGCTGGTAAAGCGCGAGACGGCTGACTGAAAAACATCCGTAATAGAGCTGTACTGTTCCAAGCCTTCAAGCGCTGGGCCGCGTAAAATGGGGGTGCTGGCGTGTTCGCTCATGGGCAATCTCCGCTATCCGTGTCGATGTTTGACCGACCTTGTTATTGTGGCGAGGTTATTTAAAGAGACTAAACGCCAACGATATACGACGTTCAAGATACTGTAAAACGATCGATTGAAACTTACGTTTCAACTTTAGCTTATAACCCATAGAAATGGATAACACTATGGGCAGTATCGAGCGTGAATTTCTCCTTCCCGCCATACCAATAGCTCCCCAGGCACCATCCGATGCCACGCCTCGTTTTGGGTTAGCGGCTCAGTGGCAATAACAGAGACAATATCGTGTTGGGTCGTATGCTCGATGAAGTTCACGGTTATCTCCGCATCGGATAGCTCCGCCTCTCCAAAGGGAGCACGCCGGGTGATATGCGCTAACTTAGTCGAGCAGTAGCTATAAAGATAGATGCCGTCAGAGAGGAGTAAATTAAAAACGCCCAGCCCTCTTAGCTGCTCGCAGAGGTCATGGAGCTTTTCCCAAAGCGCTTCTGGGGCAGCCGGTGGCGTTGGAAACACCCGGCGCAACTCGCCCATTAACCAGCAAAACGCGTGTTCGCTATCGGTATTGCCAACCGGGGTGTAAACCCCCAAAGGCAGTTCCTGCCAATCACTTAATTGCCCATTATGGGCATAGCACCAGGGCCGCCCCCACATTTCACGAGTAAAGGGGTGCGTGTTGGCCAATCGCACGCCGCCTACGTTGGCTTGGCGAATATGGCTGATGACGACGTTGGACTTAATCGGGTAATCACAGATCAAGCGGGCAATCGGTGAGTCCACGGAAGGATGCGGGTCTCTAAATTCGCGATAGCCGCCCTCTTCATAAAAGGCGATGCCCCACCCATCACGATGAGGGCCGGTGCCCCCACCGCGGTGTAAAAAGCCGGAAAAGCTAAAGCAGATATCCGTGGGCACATTAGCGCTCATACCCAATAGCTCACACATTGGCCCACTCCCTTGATGCCAGTCGCATTAACGGATAACCGGTTCGCGGCGGCGAGTAGGCTGTGGGTCCTCCTCCACTTGGCGAGGTGCAGGGGTATCATCGACCCGAGCCGGGCGACGCCACCACCAGAGGACTATCCCAATCCCAGCACCGACGGCAACACCCAACACTAACCAGAGCAACCCATTGCGCAAAGCACTCGCGCTGTGCTCGAAAAAACCAACGGCCGCTACCATGGCAGAAGGTGCCCATCCGCTGTAAAACTCACCCTCTTCAATCAGCGGCAGTCGATAGCTGGCTGGCATCCACATCGCCCCGGCCACGCCCCATGTCACGATAAGCCGTGGCAAACGCGGCAAAAATGCCATTCCAAAGTAAACCGCTAGCAGCACCAGCAGCGAAAGACCGTAATAACTGAACCACAGCAGTGACATTGAGTCTGCAAACAGCATAATACCCCTCATGTGGGTGGAAGCACCCGACGTTGATTTCCCGTTATGGTACCTATCAATTTATGAAAGCACAGCCTGGTATGCACGAAGGCTCGCCCGTAGCGCGCTATTATCGCGCCGATGACCCTGAATGGCACTGGTTAGAAGACCGCGAAAGCGCTGATGTCAGCGATTTTCTTACCGCGGCAAACCAGCAGCATGCCAACTGGTTTGCACCGCTCTCGCCCCTGGCGGACACCCTCTACCACTCGCATTTAGCGCGCCGTGAATTGGCGGTGAAAAGCCTAGAGACAGCGCTCGACTACTTTACGTTCTGGAGCGAGACCGGCGCTGAAGATGATTACCCCTGCTGGTGGCGCTACCCGAACGGCCAACCTGAGCAAAAAAGCTGTTTTTTTGACGTTCGCGAGCGCGCCGCCGAGCAGCCGTTCTACGATATGGGTGATATGGCGCTCTCCCCGGATGAGCAGTGGCTCGCCTGGACCGAAGATACCCAGGGCGACGAACGCTTTACACTCTGGTTAAAAGCGCTGCCTAACGGCACCCCGCGCCAACTGCTTAGCGATATCGGCCCCAGCGTTTGCTGGGCAGAGGACCAAACTGCAGACGGCGCCACGCTGCTGTTTACCCGTTTCGATGATACCCAGCGCCCTGACAGCCTATGGCGGCTATGGGTCGCGTTCGCAGAACATGTGCCCATGCAAACACCGGCCCTGGTGTTACGCGAGGCAGACCCAGAATTTTGGGTAGGCGTGGGTAAGACGCGCTCTAAAGCGTGGTTGATCATCGAGAGCGGTTCAAAAGATACCACCGAAGTTCTCGCCCTGCCTGCCGACCAGCCCGAAATACCCCTCATTTGCCTGCATGCCCGCGAGCCGGGCGTGGAAGTCAGCATTGATCATCGCCCAGGGGTCTTTTATCGCTTACATAACCAGACGGGCCCCCACTTTCAACTGGATATGCGCGCCGAAAGCGATAACGCAAGTTGGCAGCCGCTGATTGCGCATCGCGATGACGCCACGCTGGAGGGGGTTGATGCGTTTGAGTGGGGCTTGGTACTTGCTGAGCGAAGCCATCAGGATGCGCAGGTACTGCTGCGGCGCTTGGAGCTGGATAGTCACCATCAAACGCTGCTTGATAGCTACATTGACCTGCCCGAAACGCCCTGTTCACAGCTGCTGGAAGACTCGCCACACTTTAATGCGCGCACACTGCACCTGCGCGAAGAGTCGTTTACCCGCCCACCGAGCTGGTATGCCTTAGACCTCGATAGCGGTGTACGCACGCTGTTAAAACAGGTGCCCATTCACGGCAACTTGGCGCCTGAACAGTTAGTTAGCCGCAGAGTATGGGCCACTAGTCACGACGGCGAGCAAGTCCCGGTATCGGTGGTCATGCGAGCAGATTTGGCAGGCCAGCCACTGCCCACCCTCTTATACGGTTACGGTGCTTACGGTGAAGCGCTGGACCCCTGGTTCTCGATTGCCCGCCTAGAGCTACTGGAGCGCGGCGTGGCCTTTGCTGTGGCCCATGTGCGCGGCGGCGGCGAGCGCGGCGAACCGTGGTACTTAGCAGGCAAGATGGCTCATAAAGAGAACAGCTTTCACGACTTTTTAGCCGCCCGTGAAGCGCTTGTGGCCACCCATATCAGCCAGCCTGAGCGGATAGTCGCCTGCGGTGCCAGTGCAGGCGGATTGCTGGTGGGTACTTGCATCAACCGTGCGCCGGAGGCCTTCTGCGCGGCGGTGTTGGATGTGCCTTTCCTGGATGTGCTGCGCACCATGCAGAACCCAGAGCTGCCGCTCACCACCGCCGAGTACACCGAGTGGGGTAATCCTGAAGCACCCGATGTGGCTGAACGCATCGCCGGTTATTCCCCCATCGACAATATTCGTGAGCAGCATTACCCCGCCCTGTGGATTGAAGGCAGTTGGTTCGATACCCGGGTTAGCTACTGGGAACCCGCCAAATTCTACGCCCGAGTGAGTCAGGCACAGCAAGGGGCTGCACCTACTCTGCTACATACCGATATGAGCAGCGGCCACGGCGGCGCATCGGGAAGGTTTAAGGCGTGGCGCGATACCGCTCGCCAGGATGCGTTTATTCTGTGGGCACTAGGGCTAGCGGAGGCGTAGTCGTCGCTGGCAGAGAGTCCGTTAACGCCTTAGTAAAACCACTAAACGCTTGCTGTGCGCCCCGCAATATCTGGGGCCATGAACCTGATGGGCAAATGGCCTCGGCAAAGCACCAAAAACCCGCCCACCCGGCGGGTGTTAGCGGCGTCTCGGTAAAGAATCGGCAGGGAATCTGTTCACCAAGGCAGCGTTTGGCGTGTCGGCCTATCACTTCGCCTCCCAGGCGAGAACCTTCTAGCACGTATAACATGCCTACCATTTCATAAACGCTAGCTGGCACTGCAAAACACCATGCAGGCAGCAACGGCTGATTTAACTGCGTTAGATCGTGACGTAATAGCGGCTCACGCAGCGTCAGTGCATAGCGGCTGTTGCGCTTCTCTATGGCTTGACTTAACGCATTCTCAAGCCCCGCTATGGCAGGATATAAGCAAGCTAGCGCTGCGCCGTAGGTAGCCATAGTCACGTTGGGACGTAGAAGAGCCCTCAATGCTGGATGATGATCCACCCGATGATGGTCTGCTTGTGTTTCCTGTTTTAACCAGTAGGCCAGCGTAACGGAAGAATCACTCTCCATCATTCCTCCATGGCATACTTTTCGCCTGCTGCAGTAAGGTACGTAACTTCAACAAATAGAGCCGAGTGCTCGCTGACCAAGGTCGGCTATAGCCAACTCGTTGCTCAATCCAGGATTCAAATGAGCGTCTTGGCGAAACCGTCCTACTACCTTCCCGGTAGTCAACGGGCTTATCAGGGTTACCGCCCCAAACCACTTCGTAAAGATGTTCAACACGGCATAGGTAAAGATTGACGAAATGGTGCTGATCTAATGGCAAATCACTGATTAGAGCCACACCGGCCACCTCACTCAATGGCATATCGCTACAATCACGCCGCAAGCAATCACTGATCCATACATTAGAGGACGCCTGAGCCGCCTGTTGCGCCACTATCTGCATTACATTGGGCGTCAAACCAACCCCTTTCTGATAATACTCACCACCCATTTGCAACATCACTCCATCTGCTGCAAACGTATCCATTAACCACGCGCTGAGCTCGCCCCAGGCACTCTCAAGCTCGCCGTGGCGCATCAATACAGCTTTCGCATGGTCAAAATAGTGCTGAAGACCATCGATAACATCCAGGCGTCTGCGCGCTTTATAATCACGTAAGCGCAGATTAAATCCCTCACTTAGCGAACGCATGGCCTGCAACTGGCTAACGGTGAGCTGCCGAGGCTGTGCACAGTGGCAGGAAATCAACGCATCCAACTCTCCCGCTTGAATAATCGGTAGAGAAATCGCCCCACTCACGCCCATATTGGCCATATATTCCAAGTGAACGGGTGAAACGCTGCGCAAATCGACATAACTTAAGTCAGGCGTTACATTGGCCTCTGCCGCGAAAATAGGTACTGGCGCAGCAGTCGCATCTGGAATAGTTCGCCACGGGTTCTTTAGATAAAGTTCGCGAGCAATATAGGGAATGTCGCTCGCCGGAAAGCGCAGCCCTTGATAGCTTCCTGTCACTCCCTCCCGGCGGGCCTCCGCCAGCACTTCACCATCACCTTCAGGCATGAAGCGGTAATAGAGCACCCGATCAAAACCACTCAGCGTTAATAGTGCCTCTATAAGTGACTGGCACTGCTCTGCCAGCTCATCCGCGCTTACTGGCACTGGAATGACGCCATTAAGCATCGCCATGGGGTCTGGGTGAGTTTCCACCGGATAGAGCTCATACACCCATCCGCCCTCATTGGGCGTGACCACCACATCAAATTCTTGCTGTGGGCTATCGCACTGGCCCACATAACGCCCACCAGGGGGTAACGCAGGCAGCACCGAGGCAATGTCGCGCAGCATCGCTGGCAAAAACTGGCCAAGTGAAACGCTGTCAGCAGCATCGTCCAGTAGCGTTTTACAGTTGGCGGAAAGGTGCGTAACGATGCCTGATGAATCGGTTATGATCAGTGCACCGTGGGGCTGAATAGCCCCAGATAGGTGGAGCTCTTCCTGCTCGCACTGATGTATAAAACCACGGGGTTGGTCCATTAAGTCGCATCCTGCGGGTGGTATTCGGTATTACTACCATTGACGGAAATTAAAGCGGCAAAATCAGCCAGCGCTAGTGGTATGGACAGCAAATAGCCTTGAACAAAGTCGCAGCCGTTTTCAACTAGCCAAGTAAGCTGCGCCTGCGTCTCGACCCCTTCGCCAACAGTACAAATACCGAGTGCTTTTGCCATGCCTAAAATAGCTAGGGCAATCGCTTGATCTCCTTCATCTTTTCCGCCTAACCCATCAACAAAACTTTTATCAATTTTCAATTCTGCCAAGGGCAAGCGTTTCAAGTACGCCAGCGACGAGTAGCCGGTACCAAAATCATCTACCGCTAGCTTGATACCTGCTTCGCGCAATTTTTCGATGTTGCCAAGCGCTGCACTGGAGCGATCTACCAAGGTACTTTCGGTGATTTCAACCTGCACCAGCGAGTGCGGTACTCGATATTGCTTCAAGCAATTAAAAAGATGCGTCACAAACCGCTCTTCCTGAAAACTACGCGCTGAGACATTCATAGCAATAGGCGGTGGGTTGAGCCCCTCATCTCGCCATGCGGCTAACTGGCGTATCAATAGCAGGGCTACATAGCGGTCGAGTTCCAGTATCAACCCAGTGGCCTCGGCAACGGGAATAAAATCGGCGGGACTCACTGCGCCCAAGACCGGGTCGTTCCAACGCAATAGCGCTTCCGCGCCAGAGAGTCGCGGCTCAGGCACGCAAGAAAATTTAGGTTGGTACACTAACCGTAACCGTTTGTGCTCCATGCCTTCACGCAGCGCCTGCTCAATGGCTACATCGCGCATTAAACGTGCTTGAAGCTCGGGCTTGAACAGCTCAAAACGGTCACGGCCGTTCTCTTTGGCCCGATACATGGCAGTATCAGCTGCTTTGGTCAGCCCTGCTACGTCATCACCATCATCAGGGCAAAACGCCAAACCAATGCTGGAAGTCACAAACAACGCATGTCGACGAACATCAAAGGGTTTTGAGAGCGCTTCCACAATGCGCTTGGCAACCTGCTCCGCGCCTTCGATGGTGGTATCCACGAGAATAATCGTGAACTCGTCTCCCCCCAGGCGAGCCACGGTATCCATATCGCGCACTAATTCCTTTAACCGGCTTGCCACCTGAATTAAAAGTTCGTCGCCAACGTCATGCCCTAATGTATCGTTGATGCTTTTGAAGTTATCCAGATCAAGAAACATCAATGCGCTTAGTTGCTCACTACGCTTTGCATGAGCAATCACAACCTGCAAACGGTCCTGAAACAAGGTGCGATTAGGCAACCCAGTGAGAGCATCATGGGTTGCCAGATATTCGGCTTGGCGTTGAGACTCTTTAATATGTGTAATATCTGAAAAAACAGCCACATAAAGTGCATCATCATGGCTATCGGGTGCAATAATGTTAAGCGTTAACCATTGCGAAAAGAGCGTCCCATCACGACGTTTGTTGAAGACCTCACCCTGCCAATAGCCGTGTTGCTGCACGACATCCCATAAGACATAGCAAGTTTCAGGAGTTTGACCTCCTCCTTGGTTCTCTTCTTCACAGTACAATAGGGGAAGTGCAGGTTGCCCCTCCACTTCACTAGCAAGAAACCCCGTAATGCGACTAAAAGCGTTGTTGACCGATTGCACCTCACCCAGGGCATTGATCACAACAATCGCTTCTCCAGCCTGCTCAAATACTTTGGCTGCCACTTGCATATCCCGCTCAGCGTGCTTACGCGCGGTGATATCCTCTGACTCGGTCAGAATCAAGTAAGGGTGACCTTGTTCATCACGAAGCACTTGGTGTACACACGACATAATACGCAAGCCACCACCCTCGCTTGGTAGCAGGTGTTCTGCCTTGACTATCTGCTGATAGCGAAGTGCTTCTAGATCCCGCGACCACACTGAACCTGCATAGGCGTCAGGAAATAACTCAAATACATTCCGCCCAATGAGCTGCTCCTGGGTTAGCCCAAACGTGTTCAAAAACTGGGGATTCGCAAAAGTATATCGTCCGTTAAGATCTTTCAGCGCAATCATCACCGTGCTGCTTTCCATCAGCGCATGCAACTGTGCCTGGGACTGGCGGAGCTTGGCCTGTACCTGGCTAAGGTCGGTAACGTCCATTAAAGTGACGACTAATAATTCAACATCTCCATGTTGATTAACTCCAGGTGTAATCAGCCGCTGGAGCAGCCTCCCATCAAGCTCGAGGATGTTCTCATCTGGCGTTGCCTGATGTGCTACCTGGATCAACGCGTCCTCTAAATCGTTAAGGACAGCAGGCAGTCTAAGCCCAGAGACATGACGCTGTAATGCCGTCGGGCGAACGCTGAAGTAGCGCGCCGCTGGAGCGTTATAGCGTTTGAGACAAAATTCGTTATCGAATACAAGCAGCGGAAAATCTAGCGCATCATAGAGATAGGCATATTCATCATTTAGCTTAGTGAGCTCGCCAGTCTTAATATTAAGCTCTTCATTAAGGCTGATTAGCTCCTCATTGGTGGCCTGCAACTCTTCATTGGCAGCCTCTAGCTCTTCGTTAGTTGCCTGCAATTCCTCATTGGAAGCCTGCGCCTCTTCATTGAGTGACTGCATTTCTTCATTGGCCGTCGCCAACTCTTCAATGAGCGACTGCAAGTGCTCTCGAGTAGCCTCCAACTCCTCCTCAAGGCTCTCAAGACCATCAAGTTGCGGCGGCTCCATGAGCTGGTCTAATGGCACGTTGGTGGGCTTTTCACTCTCTAAAAGTGGCGACAATACTACCAATATTCGTCGGTCATCTTCTTGCTCAGTGAGCCCCCGCACACTCAAACGCCACCACTCTCCCTCATAGCGTCGACGCCGCCCTAGCTGAGGTATCCGTTGCTTTTGGAACTGGTGAAGCAGGGACATTAGCTCGCCACGAAAGGGGGCACTCATGACGTCCTGAATGCCTACTTGGGTGCGGCCTGCAGGAAAACGTAAAAAGCGCTCCACATCTCCTGCGGTATGCTGAACATTGCCGCGCGCATCGCACAGTGCAACGGTGGCGCCCATATGGGCCACTAGCGCATCAAGCAGTTGCTGCATATCCCGATCACGCCGTTTTAAGGGCGAGGCGGCCCGCTGGACAACCGGAGCATGTTCATTGAGTTCTCGACTTTCGCCCTGCTTGGTAAATAAGCGCTCACGTCGATCTAGTGGGGTAAACAGCGTCTCAGAGTGACCAACACTCTCGGAGCGCCCCAAAAAGAGAACACCCTTGACTCGCAGCCCAAAATGAAAACGCTGTAGCACTTTCGTCTGAAGTTCATGATCGAAATAGATCAATACGTTGCGGCAGGTAATCAGGTTTAAGCGCAAAAACGGCGGGTCATCAACAAGATTGTGTTTAGCAAACACAATCATATCGCGTAGGATTTTGTTGACTTCAAAGGTGTGATCATTCTTTACAAAGTAACGCTCTAGCATAGGCTTGGGCAGCGCCTCTAGGGCTGCGCCGAGATACCGGCCTCTACGAGCGATTTCCAGCGCGTCTTCATCAATATCAGTGGCAAAAATCTGTACAACCACTTGGCTGCTTAAAATACGCTTTGCCTCAGCGATCATTAGCGCAATCGAGTAGGCCTCCTCCCCAGTTGCACAACCCGCCACCCAGATTCTCAAAGGCGTGTTGTCTACCTGCTCCACCATATGGCGTACCGCTTTTTCAAGCGCTTCAAACGCGCTGGTATCACGAAAAAAGGCGGTAACCGATATGAGAATGTCGCGGCCTAACTGCTCAAGTTCAGCAGGTTCACTTTCAGCTAAGGCAAGATACTGATTCATATCCGTAACATTTGTTGCTATCAAACGACGGCGTATACGTCGGCTTAAGGTACCCTGCTTATAGCCAGAAAAGTCCAGTTGACGACGCTCTTTTAGCAGCTCAAGCAGCCGCCTTGGTACCTCAATCTGATTGCCTTCAAGGCTGGCGCATTCAAGCCGGGCAAGCTTGGCCAAGCGTGACGCCATTTCTTCAACATTTAAAATGTAATCAATAACTCCTGCGCCTATTGCAGACTGAGGCATCCCATCATACTTAGCACTTTCAGGCGTCTGCACCATGGTCACGCCGCCCGCCGCTAGAATCGCCCGCAAACCTGCAGTGCCATCCGACCCGGTTCCTGACAGGACAATACCCACCGAGGCCTCATGAGCATCAGTGGCTAATGACACAAAGAAATCATTGATTGAAGGCTTCGGCACTACATGCGGCAAGGCGGGTGTTGTGTAAAACACGCCCTCTTTTATAGTGGCATTGGTATTAGCAGGTACTACATAAATAACCCCTGCTTCAGGGCGCTGGAGGCTTTCAAGCCGCGTTACCCGTAGCCGTGTTTCACGACTAAGAATATCCACTAGCATACTCTTATGGGTAGGCGAGACATGCTGCAGCACTACATACGCCACTGGCAATGCGGGATCAAGCGGACGAATCAATTTCGAGATAGCTTCGAGCCCGCCAGCAGAGGCGCCTATTCCCACCACCAATGGCGAAACGGAGGCAGAGGTTGCAGCAGTCATGAGGTTCCTTTGCTAATCGAGAGATCTTTTCGCCAGTCTACACAGCTCGATAGCAAAGCTATACGGTCTCTTTCGATAAACTATCAACGTTAGCGCTGGTTAGCATTGAATCGCCCCGGGTATTCTAGACACCCGTTAGGCTCTTAAAGTAACGCCTTTCATACTCAACCGGTGACAAGTTATCACTTGTGCCGTGTCGG
>NZ_JBITWC010000031.1:0-35483 GCF_044543515.1 Vreelandella lionensis
CACAAAGAACGGGAGAAGCGTGTCTGCATTTTCGATTTTTTGTTGGCTCATGTGAGCGTTGATGAATATCGGCAGTTATTCAGACCTTCCCTAGTAATGACATGACCAAATAAATTATCCAGATTATTAAAAAACAACTCGCCCCGCTGATAGGCGCGGTACTGTTCGTTAGTTTCCTCACTCCAGCTAATATTGGAAAGGGCATGAATAAACAGTGATTTATCGCCTGTCTCCTGCATCACCACCTGTCCAATCAAACCAAACTGACTTTCTGCAAGCGATATCAGCCCATCAAAAATTAGCTCGCAAGAGAGGCGAATATTTTTTTCTTGAAGAAAAACACTCTGCGCTCGGTTCATAAAGTTAAGCAGCTGCATCTGCTTATGCTCTCGCAGCTCAGCGCGCTTCTTATCAGATATATCACGGATAACGCAGGACAAACGCAAAGGGCGCCCCGCGCTATCGTGAGCCACCACGCGTCCATAGGCACTTAGCCACACCCAATACCCATCTCCATGACGCATCCGATACTCTTCGTTAAAAATCGAATCATACTCACTCAAGTAGCTGCGGATGGCACTAGTGAGCCGAATGACATCGTCTGGATGAACCAGGCTTTTCCAAAAACTGGACCGACTTTCAACCTCATCTATGCCCAGCCCTAATAAATCACACCAACGCTGATTGAAGGCATTGTGGTCATTGGAAATTTCCCAATCCCACACGCCCACATCAGCTGCCTCAATCATCATGGCAAAATCACGATTACTTGGAGCTAGCCTTTGCTTATCAATAAGATGGATATAATCACTAATAAAAAAACTGAGCGACTCTAAAAAACGCAAATCTTTGGCTGAAAGCGTATTAGGCCTGTCATCAATCAAACAAACTGCACCCACCTCTCTGCCACCGGCCATCAGCGGCACACCTGCATAAAACTTGATTCGTGGGCCAGCAATAACCAGCGGATTATCGCAAAAATCTGGATGGAGGGTTGCATCCTCAATTACTAGGGGTGCCCGTAACGCTACACATGGCGGCAAAATGCATCTTCTAGCGAGGTAAAGTCAATATCAATTCCAGACTTGGCAATAAACCATTGTTTTCGGCCAATAACTGAAATTAATGCAACAGGAAATTCAAAAAACGCCGCTACGGAAGCGATCAGCGCATCGGTTTCAGCTTCTAGCGGTAATTTGTGCTTACTGATATGTTGCCATCGTTGGTTTAGCATAACATTTAGCCTGTTAACGATAAGAGGGCACAACATAACCTTATGTCCACGTTTATCTGGCACCTTTTAGCAGCTGTCAAGAAAGAAACATAAATTGTTACCGCACACTATATTTATCAACAAGTTACATTTTAAATTTAACATTTCTTTACATTTTGCGAATTACAAATATGCTTAGAATCACTCCCACTTAAAATTTATTTGCATAAGATAAAGAAGCAAGATAGAACGCTAATAAAAATTACCCATGCGTAAAAACAGTGCCATATTGAATTCAGGTGCCTCCCCTTGTACCTGCCCCTTGCACGGACAACTACATACAGAGAAGGCAAAATGCATATCAACTTTCTTAAGTCGCCTCTTTATAAGGCACTAGTTAACCATACGGCCTGCATTTTCTTTACGCCTCAAGGGGTTATCAAATATGCAAGTCCATCATTTTTGGAGGTGATGGGGTGCCGCCTACAGGATATCAAAGGGCAACACCACCGCATGTTCTGTGATGCCGCTGAAGCGCAACGGCCCGATTATCAACAGTTTTGGCAGTCGTTGGCGGCTGGCGAAAGCCACCACGGACGGTTTCGACGCTTTAAAGAGAATGGTGAAGAGGTTTGGCTAGAAGCCACCTACCTGCCTATTTACTCGCGCACAGGTAAAGTGACAGAAATTTTTAAAGTGGCGAACGAGGTAACCAAAAGCCATCAGGAAGCCCGGCACCAAGAAGCGTTATTGCATGCACTACCAAGGCTTTGCCAGAAGTTAGGCTGTTGACGGTAGAAGTCCGGGCGGCAAAACATTTTATGATGCTTACCAATCAGAGCTTCTCGACGGTAGCCCATTGTATTTTCAAAGTTCTGATTTACATCGAGAATATAACCTTCCGGGGAGAACTCAATAACAGCCATGGAGCTTGCTAACGGTGAATTCAATAAAGGCCGCTTTGAGAGGATAGACGCACAGGGCAAATCCGTATGGCTGGAAGCCACCTACAACCCTGTGAAAGATGCCAGTGGCACTGTGATAGAAGTCGTCAAGTTCGCCAGCGACATTCCCCCTTTAGTAGAAAAAGCCAACGCCACCTCAGGCACCATCAGTTCAGCACAAAGCAGCACTTCACAAATTGAACGCACCGCCAAAGATAGCCTGGACCACTTAGATGAAATGGTGAAAGGCTCAGAGCAGGCAGCGCAAACCCTAGCAAAAGCACAAGAACTGATCGACGCGCTGCATAAGCAGTCGCAAAGCATAAATGCGATTACCGAATCTATCGCCAAGATTGCCAGCCAAACCAATCTACTTTCTCTTAACGCCGCAGTAGAAGCCGCCCGCGCAGGCGAACAGGGCCGAGGCTTTGCAGTAGTCGCCAACGAGGTGCGCCAACTCGCCAAGGGCTCCACCGAGGCGGTTGCTCAAATAACGCAGGTGCTAAAAGATAATAGCAGCCTAGTGGAACGCACCACCCAAGCCATGCAACAGGTCATTCAGCAGGGTAAAGCCAGCCAAACCAGCGTTAGTGAAATTGACGCCATCGTGAATAAAATTCTGCAAGACGCCCGTAGCGTGGCGCGCTCCATCGAACAGCTAGCGGCCGATACGCATATCTAGCCGCACCGATTTTCATGCACAGGGACGTGCACCCTTTCCCCTTAAGCAGCTTTCCTCACTTTTTAAGCGTTGCCTTTCCACTATGTTCAGTAAAGATGTTGAGCTGCTGCCCAAAGACAGCATTACCGTCTTCCTCACCTACATGAAAGAGACCCCAGAATACCCTGCTGAAGCTATTGGCTCGTTATGGGAAAGGATGAACAGCGGCAGCTTTAGCGACGTTCTGTCGACCAAGCAGCTAAAGCCTGACTGACCACGCTGTGTTAGGCGCTGCTCCCAAGATCAGGCGATGGGCCTTCTAGAGCAATGCAATCTCGACCCCGCTCTTTGGCTTGATAAAGTAATTGATCGACGTCGCGTAGCCGATCTTGCAGGTTACTCGCCTCATCTAGGCTGCAAATTCCCATGCTTGCCGTCACGTAGAGCGGTTCGGTTGTATCGGCTATCATTGCCTGGCTCGCCAATAACTGACGCAATCGGCTAGCCGCTTGATACGCTTCATCCACAGTTGTGTGAGGCATTAATAACATAAACTCTTCACCGCCCCAGCGGGCCAATACATCCGCTTGACGCACAATGGAACGGCAGCGCTCGGCAAAGCATTTGATGGCACTGTCTCCCACTGGGTGGCCATACATATCGTTAATTTGCTTAAAATTATCGATGTCGAGCATCACGAGCGCTGCTGGAGATGCGCCACGCTTTATGGATGCCAGCGTACTGCGAAGCCTTCGTTCAAACGCTCTGCGATTCAGTAGCCCAGTGAGGACATCCGTCGCAGCTAAGTTGGCCATTTCGTGCCGAGCGCTTTCAAGCTCAGCGATTAGGCGTTTTTGCTCTCGGTGCGAGCGCATCAATTCCATATGCGCCATCACTTGGTTGGCCAACGCTTGTAGCGCAAAGCGTTGTTGCTGGTCGATATCTCGGGGATGGTAGTCAAGCACACATAGCGTGCCTAGTGGGTAACCATCAGGGCTTTTGAGCAATGCACCTGCATAGAAGCGTAAAAAGGGGTCCCCCGTTACCAGCGGGTTACTCGCAAAGCGCTCATCCTGTGTGGTATCAGGCACTACGAACAGCCCTGGTTGTAAAATGGCGTGGGAGCAAATAGAAATGTCCAGCGGTGTTTCACGCACAGAAAGCCCTTTAACAGACTTAAACCATTGCCGATCCTTGTCTATAAAATTAATAACGGCGACAGGCGCTTGGCAAATAATAGATGCTACTTCAACGATATCGTCAAACGCGGGCTCTTGGGGCGTATCCAGGATGTGGTAATCCATCAGTGCGGCTAGACGTGATGCTTCGTGATCTATAGCGTTCTGCTTATCGTTCATTAGCATTTACCAATGTCTTGAATCGCCTTAGAAATACTCATCATCGTGTCATCCTGTATCTTATTCAATCGCACCTAGCTGTTTATCCTACTACTTGCCTTATCCGAAAATTTTTATACAAAACAAACACACCGCCAATCCAAACCTGCTAAAAATTTGCCAGATATATCGCAAAATGGCTGTTTGTCTCCCTTTCGACTTGTGCATTTTTAATTAAGTTCAATTTGCAAATCGCTCTCTTACAGCTAGCTATACTTTGTAATCTACCGTATTAATAACCATTTTAATTATTAGAAAATTCAAAAATTATAAATTCACAGCACTAGATAGCATGGGAAGCATACACCGTACTGCCATACGATTGGCGTAGTTTTAAAAGCCCCATACCAAAACGCCCCCAAGGCGGGGGCGTTTGGCGTACTGCATTTGCTCACTACGTTTTATCACAGACGCTTACGCAAACACTTCTGTCCACTCACTGCGCTTGGCCAGTAGGCCTTTGGCAAGCTTCTGGGCGCCTTCCAGGCTGTGGCTGGCGGCCCAGCCGCACTGCATTTCGTTGCAGGCGGGTACTTCGGTGGCGGTCAGTACGTCGTTGAGGGTTTTCTCGATGATCGATAGTACATCGTCGTAATCATCGTGGTTAATCAGCGCGATATAGAAGCCTGTCTGGCAGCCCATCGGGCTGATATCGACCACTTTATCGGTATGATTGCGCGACATTTCCGCCATCAAGTGCTCCAGGGAGTGCAGCGCGGGCATCTCCATGTGCTCTTTGTTGGGCTGGCAGATCCGCAGGTCATACTTGTGGATACGGTCGCCGTTCTGGCCCTCTTTAATATCGGCCAAACGTACGTAGGGCGCTTTTACCTTGGTGTGGTCCAGGTTAAAGCTTTCAACGTTCATCTTCTTTTCGGTCATGGTGGCTCCGTCGTCGCTCTCTTTCGTTCGCCTATTCTACACGCTGAAGGCTGGTTACACCTTGGGAGCGTCGAAATTCCACGGCTCATCAGTATAAACGCATACGTTGGCGTCTTCGATATCGCCCTCGGGCGACTCAACGTGCTTGGCGAAAAAGTCTTGAATCTCTTTACGCTGGCAGTGGGCTTCAAACTCTTCGCGACTGGCCCAAATTTCATGGAACACAATCGGGTAGCTAGTGCCTTGGGCAAACGGGTTATCGATCTGGCGCGTCACCGTGTAGTGCAAGCAGGCATCTTCGCGGTGCGTATTGGGTTCTAACGTCTGCAGCGCTTTAAATACGGCTTCCTCTTTACCGGCCTTGGGTTTGAAGCTAGCGATGCAGTAGATTTTTTTCGACATATTTTGTTCCATGTAAGGAGGGTTCTGCCCACCATTATGGGGCCGATAGCGGTAGATACCAACCTATCGCATCATTCGCTCGGCAAGCGCTTCAAGGTCTGGCACGGTCATATCCGGCTCAATGCCCCAAGGGTCGAAGGGGGCATCCGAATGACGGCGTACCCAGGCGCTACGCAAGCCCGCGTGGGCCGCGCCAATCACATCAAAGGGGTTGCTGGAGATCAGCCAAGTATGTTCTGGCCGCGTTTCTAGCTGCGTGCGTAGGTAGGCGTAAACGGCAGGGTCAGGCTTGAAGCGTTTTACCTCATCGACACTGATCACGGCATCCATATGACTCCTTACACCTGCGCGAGTCAGCAGTTGGCTAACAGCATCTTCCGTGCCGTTGGAAAAGGCCACGCAGCGGATGCCCGCATCGCGCAGTTGATCCAGCGCAGGCACCACATCCGAGAATGCTGGCAGCTCGGCATAAACGGCCATTAAGTGGTCGTGGTCGTTATCGGAAAGGCCTGTTTGTAGCGCACGGTCAGTGAATACCAGCGCTTCGCGAGTGCACTCAGCAAAGGGCACGTAAGCTCCCATCAGGCCGTGGCGGAAGCTGTACTCCAGCTGTTTTTCCCGCCAGCGTTTGGCAAACTCGCCTGCCTTGGTGGCATCGCTTAGGCGGCGTTCCAACTCAACGGTTACCCCCTGGGTATCAATAAGCGTGCCGTATACGTCAAAGGCCAGTACCGGTTGCATTGTGTGCGTCTCCTTAACGATCCATTGTCTATTCACTGTATTCAGCATAGACGCCGCGATCAAAAACAAAAACGCCGCTGCATCGGCAGCGGCGCTTAAACGGCTAACGCAGGCGATTAAACGGTAAAAGCGGCTTCTTGCTGGCCCGTTTTCAGGTCGCCGGAGCGCACTAACTCATCGGTCACGCGGTCGATGGCACGTTTGGCACGGCCAATCATCTCGTCCACTTCACCACGATTGATGGTCAGCGGCGGCGCAAAACCTAGAATGTCACCTTGGGGCATGGCGCGGGCAATCAGGTTCTCTTCCAGCGCGGCAGCGGCGACACGCGGGCCCACTTTCAGCGCGGGGTCGAAGTGCAGGCGCTGTTTCGCATCCGGAGAGAATTCCAGCGCAGCCATCAGGCCAACACCGCGCACATCACCCAACAGCGGGTGGCCTTCAAACGTCGCTTTCAGCTGCTGCTGGAAGTAGCCGCCGGTTTCAGCCGCGTTGCCCACTAGGTTTTCGCGCTCGATGATATCCAGGTTGGCAAGGCCTGCGGCACAGCCCAGGGCGTGGCCTGAGTAGGTCCAGCCGTGGCCGATGGGTCCAAATTCACCGGTGCCCTGCTCAAGCACTTTCCACACTTTATCGCCGACAATCACGCCAGACAGCGGCTGGTAGGCGCTGGTCAGGCCTTTGGCGATAGTGATCAGGTCAGGCTTCATATTGTAGTGGTGGCTACCGAAGTCGGAGCCGGTACGGCCAAAGCCACACACCACTTCGTCGGCAATTAGCAGCACGTCGTACTTATCCAGTACCGGCTGAATCGCTTCCCAGTAGCCTTCCGGCGGCGGCACGATACCGCCAGTGCCAAGTACCGGCTCGCCGATAAAGGCGGCAACGGTGTCCGGGCCCTCTTCCAGAATCATCGCTTCGAGCTTATCCGCGCAATAGGCAGAGAATTCCCGCTCGGTCATGCCGTGCTGCTCGGCGGCGCGCAGGTAGTAGTGCGGCGCTTCGGTATGACGAATGGTTTCGATGGGCAGATCGAAGTGATCATGGAACGCTTTCAGGCCGGTCAGCGAGCCAGACGCGATGCCAGAGCCGTGGTAACCGCGCATACGCGAGATGACCTTTTTCTTCTGCGGGCGGCCCAGTACGTTGTTGTAGTAACGCACGATTTTGAGCTGGGTTTCGTTGGCGTCAGAGCCGGACATGCCGTAATAAACCTTGGACATGTTCATACCAGCAATTTTCAGCACGCGCTCGGACAGCTCGATTTGCGGCTCGTTGGAGTGGCCTACGTAGGTGTGGTAGTAGGAGAGCTCCAGCGCCTGCTTGTAGATAGCTTCAGCCACTTCAGTGCGACCATAGCCGATGTTCACACAGTAAAGACCCGCAAAACCGTCGATGAACTCGCGGCCATCTTTATCAACGATATTAATACCTTTACCACCGGTAATAACACGGCCCGGCGCATCGCCATGGGCGAAGTCACGCAGGTGGGTAGAGGCGTGAAAGGTGACTTTGCGGTCGCGTTCGATCAGATCCTGGTGCAAGCTCATAACGTTCTCTCTGTACGATAAACCTCCCCACTGTTGGGGAGGGTGTTTTATCTTTGGTGACTGACTAGCTGTTGGTCACCTAGCGGTGTCTTCGCCCGGCAAAGCCGACCTCCCACAGGGCCTATTCAAGCTTCTCAGCGGATGTTGTGGGAGGGGCTTCAGCGCGCGATGCTGTGGTTCCTAAACGATGCTGTGGTTCCTAAACCTAGCTGCCAGACACCGAACCCAGTGCCCCAAGGCAGTAGTACTTCGTTTCCAGGTACTCATCGATACCTGTAGCGCCACCTTCACGGCCAAGGCCGGACTGCTTAACGCCGCCGAAGGGCACGGGCGGGCCGGTCATCTTCACGGAGTTGACGCTCACCATGCCGTACTCCAGTGCGCGCATCAGCTTCCAAATACGACGAATATCGTGGGTGTAGATGTACGCGGCCAGGCCATATTCGGTGTCGTTGGCCATCTCGATCACTTCGTCGTCGCTACTATAAGCGGTAATGCCGGCCACGGGGGCAAAGTTCTCTTCCCGCCATACTTTCATTTGCGGTGTCACACCGGTCAGCAGCACTGGCATAAAGAAGTTGTCGCCCGGTGCTTGGCTTTGGTCGCCCGCGATCATGGTGGCGCCTTGGGAGATCGCATCGTCCACAATCGCGGCTGCTTTTTCGACCGCTTGGCGGTGAATGAGCGGGCCAAGATCAACTTCGCCGTGCAGGCCATTGCCCACGGTGAGGGCCGCCATACGCTCGGTGAACTGGGCCACGAACTCATCGTGAATCGATTCGTGTACCAGAATCCGGTTAGCGGCTAGGCAGTCTTGCCCAGCGGTTTGGAACTTCGCCGCTACCGCCGCATAGGCGGCCTCTTTCGGGTCCATATCCGGCCCGACGATAAACGGCGCGTTACCTCCAAGCTCCAGCGAAAGCCGCTTCACGGTGTTAGCGCTTTGCTCGATGAGCAGGCGGCCAACGCGGGTGGAGCCGGTGAACGAGAGCGCACGAATACGCGGTTCGCTGCACAAAATCTTGGAGACTTCCGCAGGCTCACCCAATACCACGTTGAAGATGCCTTCTGGGATGCCCGCTCGCTCGGCAAGTTCTGCCAGCGCCAGCGCCGAGAACGGCGTTTCGTTGGCGGGCTTCACAATCACCGGGCAGCCTGCGGCCAGCGCGGCAGCGGCTTTGCGGGTGATCATCGCCAGCGGGAAGTTCCACGGCGTAATCATCGCGGCAATGCCCACCGGCTCTTTAATGGTGCCGAGCGATGCATTGGGAATGTGGCTAGGGATGGTCTCGCCGTAGGTGCGCTTGCCCTCTTCCGCGAACCAACGCACGAAGCTTGCGCCATACTCCACTTCGCCACGGGCATCGGGCAGCGGTTTGCCCTGCTCCAGGGTCATGATGGTCGCGAGGTCTTCGCGGTTGGCTTGAATCAGATCGTACCAGGCCAGCAGGCGTTCGCAGCGCTCGTCGGCGCGCAGTGCCCGCCAGTGGACGAACGCCGCTTCGGCGGCATCCACAGCAGCGGTAATTTGCTCTGCTTCCAGCAGCGGAATATGGCCAATGGCTTCATTGGTCGCGGGGTCGTACACGGCCTCTTCGCGGCCGCCTTCACCGTGGGTCCACTTGCCGTTCACGTAGGCGTACTGCCGGAACAGGCGCGGGTCTTCCAGGCGTTTAGCAAGCGTGGTCGATAGTGTGGTCATGGGCACCTCCCCAGGTTGCAGCCAATACGGTGAAGCCAGCCATGGGCGACAAACCGTTGCACATTAAAAATGTTCGCAGCAGCGGCTCACTGGCCGTGCTGTTTTGATGTGCTTAGCGTACGGGAGAACGGCCACGAAGTGTTTTTGAAAGCACCGGAGATTCCCGGCACTTTTTTTGTGGCGAGGCGTTTTATGAAGGTTTTTTTTGGTGGCCGCGTATTTTTAGCAAGAGGCAGCTACTACCAGACAGTTACAAAAACAAAACAATTGTGGCAAATGAGGTTATCTCACCCCTTTTCTTCTGATTCCCGGTTAAGCTTAGCCAGTATTTTCACTGAGTAATCGTACCTACCGGGCGGCTATTGCTAAGTGTTTACAGCCCCACAGGCCGAGAGGCAACGCCGTGTATCGACTACCGTATTACCACCAGTTGTCACAGCGTATCGGTGCCACGACCGTGCGTGAAAAGTACGACCTTGACCGCCACGATGAGCGGTTGCGCTCACTGCGGCTGCTCACCTTGCTGCTCGCAATCTTCTACTTCTCCTACACGCTGGTAGATATCTATTTACTGCCGGATGTCACCGTCCGTTCACTGTTACTCCGCGGCGTCATTATGCTTCCGCTAACAGGGCTACTCTTTGCCTACTACAAGCGACCTGTTTCGATTCGCCACAAGGAGCTGGCAGGCGTCACCGTCGTCTCTTTATCTGCCGTAGTGTGGTGCGCCATTCTGCTGGGCTCTGAGGATGAGCGTGTGCTCAGCTATTTTTATGCGGGACTTGTATTTCTTATGGTTCTAACGATTGTCTTAACCCCGCCTTTTGAGCACAGTCTTTATAGCTCTCTGTTTGTGTTTACCTGCCTCTACACCACCATTTGGTTTTTACACGGTGCGACCAGCATTTATGTCATTAATCATTTGACGCTAGGCGTGCCGGTGCTAGTGCTAACGTTAATCGCCAACTATCGGTTTTCCGCCGAGTCGCTGCGGCTGTATTTGGAAAACGTTAGCGTGGAGCAGCTGCGTGTGGAGTTAGCCGCTCGCAATGCAGAGCTAGAAAAAATCTCGCACATTGACCCATTAACAGGGCTGACCAACCGCCGAGGGTTAACTCGCTTTGCTGACGACTTGCAGCAGCTATCAGGAGCGCAGTGCTGCATCGCGGTCATTATTATCGACGTCGACCACTTCAAAGCTTTTAACGATTTTTACGGCCATGCAGAGGGGGATAACTGCTTACGCGCCGTTGCCAACGCCATTCGTGCTGCCTGTAACCAGGAGGATGTGGTGTGCCGTTTTGGTGGTGAAGAGTTTCTGATTTTACGCTCTGATCACAGCGCCCAGGCTTTTAATGCGCTCACACTGGCAGAGAAGATCCGCATGGAGGTCGTAGGGCTGGGTATACCCCATCAGCCTACCCAGGAGGGGCGTGTCACCATTAGCGTGGGGGTATTTACGGGCCCGATCAATCCAGACGCAGAGCTCAACACATTTATCAAAGAGGCGGATGCTGCTCTGTATGAGGCAAAGCGCGAGGGCCGTAACCGTGTGCGTTTCAATACGCACTATACCGGTTACGCCTCTCACCTCTCTATGCTGTGTGCTTCAAACAGTGACAAGGCGCTATAGCGAAGTATTAGTCTCCGTATCAACACCAATGGGGGCATGCTTAACGGTTTTCGTCACGATATAGGTAAAATAACGCTCGATACCCGCGTCAGATACCAGCCATTTATCCATCAGCCGCTGGTAGCTATCAATGGTACGGGCTTCAAACTTCACCAGGTAGTCGACGCCGCCGCCCACCGCAACACACTCGGTCACCTCTGGGGTGTTCATCACCAAGGCTTCAAAGCGGGCAAAGCTTTCGGCGTTGTGCTGTTTGAGCTCGATCTGCACCCACACCGGGTTACGCGGCACCAATACCTCGGCATTAATGCGCGCGGTATAGCCTTCGATCACACCGGCTGTTTCCAGCCGCTTTACCCGCTCCCAGCAGGGGCTGACCGAGAGGTTAATCGCCTCGGCCAGCTTAGACTTGGTGATCCGTCCATCCCGGGAGAGGATATCGAGGATTTTGAGATCAAAACGGTCCAGTTTCATCATGCCGGGGGCTACGCCTCCAGGCGTTCGACAACATCGGCGATCACCGCCAGGGTGTCCCCCATATTGATCAGCGAGGGCGCACGGCGGGCCATGAGAATACCATCGCGCTCGGCCTTGTACGCCACTGGTGCGGTGCCGCTGCGGGTCATATCGTAGACATAAGCGATGGTTTGGCCCTTCTTCACTTCGTCGCCCAGTGCCACCAGCAGCTCTAATACGCCCGAATGCTGGCTCTGCACGTAGCAGCTAGCATCTGGCATATCGAGGTACATTTGACCGCCTTCGGGCATCTCCACTTCACCGGCTACCAAACCGTAATGAATTAAGAAGTTGCGCACGCCACGCTCAGCAATGGCAATGCTTTGCGGCGTAGAGGTGCCGCCGCCGCCCAACTCCGTGGCCACAAACACTTTGCCCTGGCGCTCGCAAGCGGTGTCGAAAAGCTTTTCGGCATCTAGCTCAAACATCACCATGGCGTAAGGTGCACCAAACGCTTTTGCACCTTCAAGGGCAGCCTGCTGTTGGGCTTTATCATCCAGCACGTGGGAAGCGCCAAACGGCAGAATGTCCAGCGTGCGGCCGCCGGAGTGCAGGTCGAGCACTACATCGCTCATGGGCACCAGCACACGGGTGAAGTAGTCGGCAATTTGCGAGGTCACCGTGCCGTTAGGGTCGCCAGGGAAGCTGCGGTTCAGGTTGCCTTTATCCATAGGCGAAGTGCGTTTGCCCGCCATCACCGCTGGGGTATTCATGCAGGGCACGATAATCACACGCCCGGTCACGTCTTCCGCTTTCAGCGTTGAGGAGAGCTTCAACAGCGAAGTGATGCCCTCGTACTCATCGCCATGGTTGCCGCCGGTGAGCAGTGCCGTGGGGCCTTCGCCATTTTTTACTACCGTGACGGGGATCATCACCGCGCCCCAAGCCGACTCATCGGTGGAAATCGGCAGTTTTAAAAAGCCGTGCTGCACGCCATCGGCGTCGAAATCAACGGTGGCGGAAATGGGGCTTGGCCGCAGTTGGTTCGGTTGAAGCGTCATTGTGTTTCCCTTGTGTTATCACGCGGCTATTTGACGAACAGCTGGCGGGGGAAATTCGCCAGGGTTTCACAGCCGTCTTCGGTTATTAGGATACTTTCGGTAATCTCCAGGCCCCAGTCATCAACCCATAGGCCGGGCATGAAGTGGAAGGTCATGCCTGGCTGTAGAATCGTTTCATCCGAGGGGCGCAAACTCATGGTGCGCTCGCCCCAGTCGGGTGGGTAAGAGATACCGATGGGGTAACCACAGCGGGCACCACCGCGGTCAAAGCCATATTTATCCATCGCCGCACCCAGCGCCATGGCAATATCTGCCGTGCGGTTGCCGGGTTTGGCAACCGCTAGGCCATTCTCGATTCCTTCAAGCAGCGCCGACTCCGCACGGATAAAATCAACCGGTGGCGTGCCGAGAAACACCGTGCGCGACATAGGCGCATGGTAACGCTTAAACACGCCCGCAATCTCGAAGAAGGTGCCTTCGCCGGTGCGAAACGGCGTGTCATCCCAGGTTAAGTGGGGTGCGGCTGCATCTTTACCGGTGGGCAACATGGGCACGATGGCGGGGTAATCACCGCCAAATACTTTGCCGTTTTCATCGACAAAGCCCTCAATACCCACGCGATAAATCTCCGATACCAGCTTGCTCTTGGGCAGACCAGGCTCAATCACCTCAAGAATGCGCGAGTGCATCCCCTCGACGATTCTGGCCGCTACCCGCATATAAGCAATTTCTTGAGGCGACTTGATCGCCCGGCACCAGTTCACCAGCGAGTTGGCATCCATAAAGCGCGCATGGGGCAACTCTTTCAGCAGGCTTTGATACGCTTTAGCGGAGAAGTAGTAGTTATCCATCTCCATGCCCACCACGCCGGTATGCCAGCCACGGTCCGGCATAATCGACTGCGCCAGATATTCCATCGGGTGCATATCAGGGTTCTGAACGTAGTAATCCGGGTAGTAGGTAATATTATCGGGATGAATCCAGCAGGTGCGCAGTGCACCATTGGCATCCATCCGGCGGCCGAACCATACCGGCTCGCCTTCCAGCCCCACCAGCACGCACTGGTGGACATAAAATGACCAACCGTCGTAGCCGGTTAGCCACGCCATGTTGGAGGGGTCGCTGACGATCAATACGTCAATACCACGACCGGCCATTTCAGCACGCACCTTCCACAGGCGGTTTGCATACTCTTCACGAGTGAAAGGCAGGGAAACCTCAGTCATCGGGCAACTCGCCATCAAAGATCACTAAGAACCAGCGCATGCCCTAAGGCTCACTGCGCTGGGCCACAGGATCGACCTGGCCACCGCCGCTGTTGGCCCGCCAATGTCGTCTTAAGGCGATACTAGCACCCACCCTTGGTTGCCGGTCAAAACCTTTATTACAAAAATTTCATATGCTGTTAACGTTAGCTTTATCTATACGTTGACAGCGTTCTCCATAATGCCCTCAGGTTGCGGTATTAAGCTCCTCTCGCCCATGATAGTCAGCATGCATTATTAACTGAGTACAAGGAGATAACATGAAAGTCGTAGTGCATATTGATGACGCGGCCCAGTGGCAGGCCGCTATTGCAGAGGCGCTTCCAGAGGCCACCGTGCTTACCAGTGACGCCCCCGCCAGCGAACGGGCCAACGCCGACTACCTAGCCGTGTGGAAAGCGCCCGCCCACCTCCTGCAAGAACAAACGCAGCTAAAAGGCATTATTAACCTAGGGGCTGGGGTCGATTATTTGCTGAAGACGCCTGGGCTCCCCAAGGATGTCCCTATCGTGAAGCTACGCGATGCAGGCATGAGCGAATTGATGGCCGACTATGTGCTTTACGGAGTGCTGCACTTCTACCGCAGCATGGACCGCTACGCCGCTCAGCAGCCAAATGCCCAGTGGCAGCCCCATGCGGTGCCGGATAAAGCGAACTGGCCGGTGGGTGTATTAGGGCTAGGCGCTATCGGCAGCTATGTGGCTAGCGCGCTTCAACAGGCTGGGTTCCCGGTGCTTGGCTGGAGCCGTACCCCCAAACAGATCAGCGGCGTGCGCTGCCTGCATGGCGAGGACGGTTTAAACGAGCTACTGAACCAAGCGCAAAGCGTAGTGACCATTCTCCCCGATACAGCGGCTACCCAGCACATTCTTAACGCCGAACGGCTGGCACAACTGCCGAAAGGTGCCAGCATCATTAACCCAGGCCGTGGTAGCTTGATTGATGAGCAAGCACTGCTGGACGCACTTGGCCATGACGGCCAGCCAGGGCACCTGCGCGGAGCACTGCTGGATGTTTTCCATGAAGAGCCGCTACCGGCAAACAACCCGCTCTGGCAGCACCCTAAGGTCATCGTCACTCCGCATATGGCGGCCCCCACACCGCTTAACGATGCCATTGATCAAGTGATTTCGTACCTGCACGCCTTTGAGGCGGGTGAAACCCTGGCTACCGTTAACCCCGACATGGGCTACTGACGTTTAACGCCACGCTCGTTATACTCGCACACGGAACCAAGCGCTCGCTAAAGGCTCTTAGGAAAACACATTTAATGGAGGAAGGGCCTTTGCGTCACCTTTTCGCAACTGCCGCTCAACGCGGGTTAGTGAGCGCTGTTTTTGGGACGACTGCCCTGCTGGCAGGGAACACAGCCCTCGCAAACAGTAGCTCAGCGCTACCCACTCCTCAGCCCTTTGAAGCCCAATATCGGCTTGAAATTCGTGGCTGGCCGGGGGCAACCATCACCCATACGCTCACCAACGAAGGCTTACACTGGTTAAGCGATATGAGCTTTTCCATTACGGTGGCTCGCGGCCAGGAGAGCAGTCGCTTCACGGTTGATGAAAGCGGTACCCATTCGCTGCTTTACAACAGCAGTTATTCGCTCTTTGGTATGGGCGATAGCTATCAGCTTAATGAGGGCGATATTCGCTCCATTGACCGCCAAGCTGCCCTTTTTGACCTCTCCCGCCGGGCAGGCTCTGAGGGCTGTACTGAGAGTAGCCCCTGCGATATCACCTTTGTGGACCATCGCGGGCGGGACGAAAACTTCCAGTACTACGTGAATGCCCCCACAACGGCCCGCGTACCTGCCGGTGAGTTTGATGCCAAACAAGTCACGCTGATTGATGCCGAAAAGCCTGACCGGCATCTGTTGATCAACTTTCACCCTGAGTGGCCGGGGCTGATCCTCTCTGCGGAGTATCAAAAAGAGGGGCAAAGGCAAACCACCATCACCATGACCCAATTCAACCCCGCCGGGGGTAACGCGCCCTAAATGCTCTCTGGCCTATTGATCGTTTTGCTGCCGCTGTTTTTGGGCTACTTGGTACGTGTCCGTTCGACCCGCTTGCTGAATCTGATTAACCGAGCCGTTAGCGGCTCGGTGTACCTGATTCTGCTGTTTATGGGCGTGAGCCTCGCCGGGCTTGAGAATTTGGGCAGCCAGCTCTCCCGCTTGGGTGGCAATGCGCTACTGTTGTTCAGCATCACCACGCTGTTTAACTTAGCTGCACTATGGTGGCTTTCTCGGCGAGTGCGACTCAGCGCGGGCGGATCGCCAGTAGTGAAAGATGCCCCCACCAGCAAACTCGCCGCCATGCAGGGCTCGCTGCTGCTGGTGGGCGTGGTGGCGGCGGGCGTCACCATGGGGCTGCTGCTTGGACCCATAGTTGGCGAGGCGCTGTTCACCACCGCTGACTGGCTAGCCGAGTGGGTGCTGTACCTGTTGCTGGTGTTGATTGGCTGCCAGTTACGCAACTCCGGTATGCCGCTGAAGCAGATTTTGCTCAATCGCTTGGGGCTCGCCATTGCGGTCACACTGGCCGTTAGCTCGCTGCTAGCGGGCTTATTGGCCGCCCCGCTACTTGCGCTGAGCTGGAACGAAGGCCTTGCCATGGCCTCAGGCTTCGGCTGGTACTCGCTGTCCGCCATCCTGATTGGCGACCAGCTTGGCCCGCTGATGGGTGGGGTGGCGTTCTTCAACGACCTCACCCGCGAGCTGCTGGCGTTCATCCTGATCCCACTGGTCATTCACCGCCATACCGCGCTGGCGATTGGCTACGGCGGGGCGACCTCCATGGATTTCACCCTACCCGTGATTCAGCAGCACGGCGGCGTGGCCTGTGTGCCCATTGCCGTGGTTAGCGGCTTTATCCTCTCGCTGCTCTCCCCGCCGCTGATTCTGTTCTTTCTTTCGCTTTCGGGTTAGCACGCACGGGCGCTCCTTGGTTAGGATACGCAGCAAACGCATACCCTCTTTTATGACCAAGGACGCCCACCCGCCATGCTCAACGGAATCTGGTTAAGCTTCTTTATTGCCGCCTTTGCGGCATCGCTCTGGCAGTGGCTGGTGGGTGGCGATAGCGAAGTGTTTGCCCGCTTGGTGCAGTCGCTGTTCGATATGGCGAAGGTGAGCGTCGATATTATCTTGGTGCTGCTGGGCACCATGACGCTGTGGCTGGGGTTTCTTTCCATTGCCGAAAAAGCGGGGTTGATACGACTGCTGGGGCGGGTGCTCGACCCGCTGTTTAGCCGCTTGATGCCAGAAGTGCCCCGTGGCCACCCGGCCATGGGGCTGATCAGTATGAACTTTGCGGCGAACATTCTCGGGCTGGATAACGCCGCCACGCCGATCGGCATTAAAGCGATGCATTCGCTGCAAAGTCTTAATCCCAGCAGTGAGACCGCCAGCAACGCGCAAATTCTATTTCTGGTACTCAATACCTCGTCGCTCACCCTGCTGCCCGTCACTATTTTTATGTACCGCGCCCAACAGGGAGCCGCCGACCCGACGCTGGTTTTTTTACCGATCTTGTTAGCGACAAGCGCCTCTAGCCTGGCTGGGCTGTTGGCGGTAGCGGTGATGCAGCGTTTAAAGCTCTGGCACCCTGTCGTGTTGGCCTATTTAGTGGCGGCTGCGTTAGCGTTAGGGCTATTGATCACTACCTTAGCGGGGATGTCCGCTCAGGCGCTGGCGGCGGCCTCAACGCTGGTGGGCAATCTGACCCTGTTTAGCATTGTGATGATGTTTCTGGTGGTTGGCGCGCTGCGCGGAGTGAAGGTGTACGACGCCTTTATCGAAGGGGCTAAAGAGGGCCTGAGCTTTACCATCACCCTGCTGCCCTACCTGATTGCCATGCTGGTCGCGGTGGGTGTGCTGCGCGCCAGCGGCGTGCTGGATGCCGGGCTTGGCGGTATCCGCTGGCTGGTTGAGGGCATCGGCTGGGACACCCGCTTTGTGGATGCGCTGCCCACCGCCTTTGTGAAGCCCCTCTCCGGCAGTGGCTCCCGTGCCATGATGATCGAAACCATGAACACCTTTGGTGTCGATAGCTTCCCTGGGCTACTGGCGGCCACCTTCCAAGGCAGCACCGAAACCACGTTTTACGTGCTGGCGGTTTACTTCGGTGCCGTAGGCATCACCCGCATTCGCCACGGCTTGGGCTGCGCGTTAGTAGCCGACGCGGCAGGCATTACTACCGCAATTGTTGTGTGTTACTGGTTCTTTGGTTAAGAAGTGACTCCCACGCTTTCGTTCACTGGTGACAGCGTCTACCTTTCAAGGCCACGCCAAACCATTCATGGACGAAAGGTGAATCATGCCAGGCGCCAGCACGATGTTGATTGCGCTCGCGGCGCTCTTCTGGGGTATTTCTGGAGGCATCGCGGGGATTCTGTTAGATAGCGGCTGGGACGCTGCCGTGGTCTCGTTTTATCGCGGCTTTGTTGGGCTCGTCTTCGCGCTGGGTTGGCTTGTTCTGCAACGGGGCAGTCGCGGCTTGGCCAGCAGGTCGCTATGGTTCTGGTCAGTGGTGGCGGGCCTGGGAGTGGCGGGCAACTTTACCTTCTACTTTCTCAGTATCGAACACGGCAGCGTGGCGGTGGCGGCCACCTTGATGTACTGCGCTCCGGTGTTTGTCTATCTGGCTTCGTTTGCGCTCAAGCTTGAGCGCCCGACGGCCGTTAAGTGGCTTGCCATCGCGCTGGTCATGGTCGGCGTGGTGCTACTGACCAAGCTGTACGCCATTGGCGCAGGTGACCTGTCGTTGATGGGCGTCGCCACGGGGCTACTGGCGGGACTTTCCTACGCGCTGTTCATTTTTGGCTTCAAATACGCCGCGCCCCATGGCAGCCCCTCCGCCGTGCTTTCGATTGCCTTCACGGTGCTGGCCGTCGTTCTGATTGTGCCAGCCGATCTGTCTCAAACCATCAGCGTGGTCAGCGCACCAGAGCTTCCGCTGTTTGTGGCGTTAGGTATTTTGGGCGCGGGCCTGTCGTTTCTGCTCTACGTGGTAGGCATCAAGCACGCCGCCCCGGCGTTAGCGTCCATGGTGGCCATGGTCGAGCCGGTCACCGCCACGCTGTTTGGGGTGGCGGTGCTGGGTGAAAATTTGGAGATGATTCAGATGGTCGGCATGGGGATTATCTTACTGACCGTGACCGCACTGAGCGTGACATCCCGCTAACGGGCCGTCGCTTCACCGCGAATAGGTGCACTGAGCGCTTTGCGCAGCGCTAGCCCAGAAAGCCCTTGGCCAAGCAGCACGGTAAGCTTCGCTACGGCAGCTTCCAGCGTGATATCGCCCCCGGCGATCACGCCCGCTTGATTGAGCGCCGCCCCCGTGGCGTAGGCGCCTTGCACGACTTCGCCTTGGGCACACTGGGTGACGTTGAGCAGCGCCACACCCCGCTCGTTAGCGGCTTGCATGGCGTTTAGCAGTTCACTTTCAAAGCTTGGCGGATTGCCCACTCCGTAGCTTGAGATCACCAATCCTTTGAGAGTGGCATCTTCCAGCAGCGCTTTAGCGCGCCGTAGCGACATTCCTGGATGCAGCGGCAGTACCGCCACCGCTTCGTCGTCTAGCTGAAGGGGTGAAAAACTGGGCTCCCCGCTGAGCAACGCCGACGGTTGGGGAAAGGTAATGCCAATGCCTATCTCGGCCAGCCAGGGGAAGTTGGGAGAGTCGAAGGCATCCAAACCTTGCGTACGCACCTTACGGGCGCGGTTGCCGCGCAGCAGCCAGTCATGAAAGAGCAGGCTCACTTCGCAGGGGGTAGCCGGATGAGCGGCCAGCTGTAGCGCGCTGACCACGTTGTTCAGCGCGTCGCTTCTTGGCTCACCCAGCGGAATTTGGGAGCCGGTGAAGATCACCGGCTTGTTGATCGCACCGAGCATAAACGATAGCGCCGCAGCGCTGTAGGCCATGGTATCGGTGCCGTGCAGAATGATGAACGCAGCATAGTGCTGCCAGTGGCTTTCCAGCACGGCCACGAGGCAATTCCACGCCTCGGGCATCAGCTCGGCGCTGTCGATCAGTGGCTGCATCTCCACTACATCGAAGGCAGGCAGCCGATAAGGGTCACCCAGGGCCAAGTGCGCCGCTAAGCGCTCGGCCAGCCCCGCGCTGGGGACATACCCTTGTGGCGATGGCTGCATACCAATGGTGCCGCCCGTGTAGAGCATGAGGACGCGGGGCATGGGTGCTCCTTATCGTAGGTACAGTCGTATCGACAGTCGAGTGAACAGAAACGAACTTACTTCGCCGGCGCGCTTTCCAGGCGCTGCTTCAGCGCTTCGGCTTCTTCGGGCTCCAGTTCCCACGCTTTGGGGTCCAGGTCGAGATCCGGGTGCTGATTAGCGTCGAAAATCGGCTGTTTGATGCCCTGACGGCGCTGGCTATCGAAATCGTTCATGATACGCAGGCCGCACTTGAACAGCAGAATCAGCGCTACGAGGTTCACCACTGCCAAGAGGCCCATGGTCACGTCGGCAAAGCCGAACACGGTGCCTAGATCCGTGGTTGCACCCCAGCACACCAGCAGCACAATCGCCACGCGGAAGGCGTTGAACAGGTTCTGGTTATCGCGGCTGAAGAAGTTCAGGCTGTTCTCGCCCAGGTAGTAGTTGTACAGAATGGTGCTGAAGGCAAACAGCAGCAGCGCCAGGCTCACAAAGGTACGGCCCCACTCGCCCACGTGGTCTGCCAGAGCAGCCTGAGTCAGCGCAATGCCTTCCACGCCCGCACCGGCAGCCGGGTCGTATACGCCGCTGAGCAGAATCAAAAACGCCGTGGCCGAGCAGATGATTACCGTGTCGATAAACACCGAGAACGCCTGCACGATGCCCTGATTGGCCGGGTGCGGCACGTAGGCAACGGCGGCCACGTTGGGCGCACTGCCCAGGCCCGCTTCGTTGGAGAACAGGCCGCGTTTCAAGCCCATCATGATCGCAGCGCCAATACCGCCGCCCACTAGCGGCTCCAGGCCAAACGCGCTCTTCACGATCAGCGCGATCACGCCAGGAATCTCAGTGATGTTCAACGCAATGACCAGCAGCGCCACGGCAATGTAGCCCACGGCCATGAACGGCACCAGATACTCGGAAATACGGGCAATACGCTTGATACCGCCAAAGATGATCAGCCCCACCAACATGGCCAGCGCGATACCGCTGTACAGCACCGGCACGCCAAAGGCGTCGCCAAACGAGGTGGCAACGGCATAGGACTGCAGGGCCGTAAAGGCAAAGCCGAAGGTAATCAGCAGCAGTACCGAGTAGAACGCAGCCAGCCAGCGCCACTGCTTGCCTAGGCCTTTGACGATGTAGTACGCCGGGCCGCCACGGTAGGTGCCGTCGCCCTCGGCCTCTTTATAGGTTTGCGCCAGCGTACACTCTAGAAAGCTGGTGGCCATGCCCATCAGGCCCACCAGCCACATCCAGAAAACGGCACCGGGGCCGCCCAGCGTAATCGCCACGGCCACACCGGCAATGTTGCCGCCGCCTACACGGCCAGCCACCGACAGCACCAGCGCCTGAAAGGAGCTTAAGTGGCCGTGCTGATTACGCTTGAAAGCTTGTCCTGAGCCCAGGATGCGAAACATTTCACCGAAATAGCGAAACTGCACAAAGCGGGAGGCAACGGTAAAACCGATCCCCACTCCCACCAGTAAAACGAGTAGAACCTTCCCCCAGAGGAGGTCATTGAGCATATCGAGCATGGGATACTCTCCGCGTTATTATTGAGCGTTATGGAAGTTGCGTCGTTAACGACCGCGTCTTTTTGCTATTGAGATGCGCGAAGAGTGTTGTACCAAGCCAAGCCTGCCATGAAATTTGGCGCAGCGGTGCAGTTGGTTGCACTCACTGCGCCAATCACTGCACCAGAGTGCACCATATAAAAAAACGGTGCGGGCCACTGAAGGCTACGCACCGCTGTTTTTGCTCACCGATAACTGCCGTTAGAAGCCCGCTTTTGCCGCCCGCGCTGCGTGAAGCTTCTTGTAGCTTTCGATCAGGCGCTGGTGGCGATCCAAGCCCTCTAACTGCATATTGGTGGGCGTGAGGCCGTGGAAGCGTACGCTGCCGTCTACTGAACCCACGACCGCCTCCATAGTCGCTTCGCCGAACATGCGCTTGAAGTTGGGTAAGTAGTCGTCCAGCTCCAATTCGTCGTCCAGCTCAATCTCCAGCACCGCGTTCACCGCTTGGTAGAACAGGCCGCGCTCGACGGTATTGTCGTTGTACTGAAGGAACATCTGCACGCAGTCCAGCGCCTCTTCATGGCGGCCAAGTGCTAGGTAGACCAGCAGTTTCAGCTCCAGAATAGTCAGCTGGCCCCACACGGTGTTCTCGTCGAACTCGATACCGATCAGCGTGATGATATCGGCGTGGTCGTCCATCTGGCTCTCTTCCAAGCGCTCGACGAGATCGGTGAGCTGGTCGTCATCCAGACGGTGCAGGTTGAGAATATCTTCGCGGTAGTCCAGCGCCTTATTGGTGTTGTCCCAAATCAGGTCTTCAATCGGGTACACCTCGGAGTAGCCCGGCACCAGAATGCGGCAGACCGGCGCGCCTAAGTCTTCATGCACCGCCATGTACACTTCCGCGCCCAGCTCTTCGAAAATACCGAACAGGGTCTCGGCTTCCTCGTCGTTGCTGCCGGAGAAGTCCCACTCGCTGAACTCGAAGTCGGGCTTGGCACTGAAGAAGCGCCAGGAGACCACGCCCACCGAGTCGATGAAGTGCTCGACGAAGTTGTTGGGCTCGGAGACGGTCTGCGAGTTGAAGGTTGGCAGCGGCAGGTCGTTCAGGCCTTCGAAGCTGCGGCCTTGGAGCAGCTCGGTCAAGCTGCGCTCCAGCGCTACTTCAAAGCTTGGGTGGGCACCGAAGGAGGCAAACACGCCGCCGGTACGCGGGTTCATTAGCGTCACGCACATGACCGGGAACTGCCCACCCATGGAGGCATCCTTTACCAGCACGGGGAAGCCCTGAGCTTCCAGGGCGTTAATGCCCTCGACAATGCTCGGGTACTTGGCCAGCACTTCTTGCGGCACGTCGGGCAGGGTCAATTCCTGTTCGAGGATCTCCCGCTTCACCGCCCGCTCGAAAATTTCTGAAAGGCACTGCACCTGGGCTTCCACCAGGGTGTTGCCCGCGCTCATGCCGTTGCTGAGGAACAGGTTTTCAATCACATTGGAGGGGAAGTAGACCGTTTCGCCATCGCTTTGGCGCACAAAGGGCAGCGAAACGATGCCGCGATCTTCGCGGCCCGAGTTGGTATCAATCAGGTTCGAGCCACCCAGCTCGCCTTCCGGGTTGTAAATCGCCAGGCAGTGCTCGTCGAGAATGCCTTTCGGCAGCTCGTCATTCGGTCCTGGCATGAACCACTTCTCGTTAGGGTAGTGAACGAATTCGCTGTTCGCGATCTCTTCACCGAAGAACTGATCGTTGTAGAAGAAGTTGCAGCTCAGGCGCTCGATAAACTCGCCCAGCGCTGAACAGAGCGCGCTCTCTTTGGTCGCGCCTTTGCCGTTGGTAAAGCACATGGGCGAAGCCGCATCGCGGATATGCAGCGACCACACGTGGGGCACGATATTGCGCCAGGAGGCGATCTCAATCTTCATGCCGAGGTCGGCCAAAATACCGCTCATGTTGGCAATGGTCTGCTCCAGCGGCAGGTCTTTGCCTTCGATGTAAGTGCTGCCCCCTTCCGGCGCGACCATCAGCAGCGCTTGGGCGTCTTCGTCGATGTTCTCGACCACTTCGATCTGAAACTCGGGGCCGGTCTGAACAACCTTCTTCACCGTGCAGCGGTCGATGGAGCGCAGGATGCCTTCGCGATCCTTTTCCGAGATATCTTCCGGCAGCTCGACCTGAATTTTGAAGATCTGCTTGTAGCGGTTTTCCGGGTCAACGATGTTGTTTTGCGACAGGCGAATGTTCTCGGTGGGAATATTGCGCGCGTTGCAGTACACCTTGACGAAGTAGGCGGCACACATGGCCGACGACGCCAGGAAGTAGTCAAACGGGCCAGGGGCCGAGCCGTCGCCCTTGTAGCGAATCGGCTGGTCGGAGATGACCGTAAAATCGTCGAACTTGGACTCCAGGCGGAGGTTGTCGAGATAGTTAACTTTGATTTCCATAAGCGGGCGTCCGGAGTAATGAGTGTGCCTGAGCGCCAACGCATCAGGCGAATGGCGGCCATTATCCAGTTTTTTGCCCGCTTCGTCTTGGGCAGTCGCGTGAATCGCTTATTGCGGGATCCAGCAAGAACGGCAGCGCTTCTTCTAGCAGCACGTCAGGAATCTCTTCGGCGATATAGTGTCCGCAAGGCAGCGCCTTGCCCTCTACCTGCGTCGCTACCTTGCGCCACTCACTAAGAGCGTCGAAGCAGGCTTCAATCGCGCCTTGGGCACCCCACATCACGTTGATGGGGCAGGTCAGTTTCACACCCGCATCGATATCCGCCTGATCGTGCTCTAAATCGATTGTCGCGCTGGCGCGGTAGTCGCCGCAGATGCCGGTCGCCGTGCCGGGAAGCGCCAGGCAGCGCTCGTACTCCGCCAGCGCTTCTGGGGCGAACGGTGCCATGCCCGCGCTGCGGGCGCCCATCACGCTTTTTAAATACTGAGCGGGGTCGGCTTGAATCAGCATTTCTGGCAGCGGCTGGGGGCGAATCAGAAAGAACCAGTGCCAGTAGCTGCGGGCGAACGCCTCATTGGTGCCACGGTACATGGCCAGCGTGGGGGCGATATCTAAAAGCACCATGCGCTCGACGCGTGCTGCGTGGTCTACCCCTAAGCGGTGTGCCGCCCGCGCGCCACGGTCGTGGGCCAGCACCTTGAAACGCTCGAACCCCAGCGCGCTCATTAGTTCGGCCATATCGGCGGCCATGGTGCGCTTGGCGTAATTGAAGTGCTCTGCGTCGTCATCCGGCTTACCGCTATCGCCGTAGCCGCGCAGGTCGGCGGCAATCACCGTAAAGTGCTGGGCAAGCGTGCCCGCAACTTTGTGCCAAATCATATGGGTCTGCGGGTGGCCGTGAAGCAGCAGTAGTGCCGGGCCGTTGCCGCCCATCCGATAGGCAATATCGACGCCGTTAACGCGGCGTGTCTGTTTTTCAAACCCCTCAAACATGGCTAGCTCCTCGCGGATAGATGATGCTCTTCATTTGGCATTCTCTTGTAACCGTTCGATCAGAAAGTCTTTCAGCGCGACCACAGCGGGCGTGAGCGACAGCCGATGCGGGCAGACGAGATACAGCGGCGCGGGCTCGGTAGAAAACGAGGCCAACAGCGCTACCAAGCGGCCTGCCTCGAGGTCTGCCTGAACATCGAGGCGAGATTTATAGGCAATGCCCTCTCCCGCCAGTGCCCAGCGGCGCACACACTCGGCATCGTCGCTCACCCGATTACCCTGCACGCTGATACGTTCACTGCCGAACTGCCACTGGTTGTGCACCCGCTCACCCAGGTTGAAGCAGAGGCAGTTGTGCTGGCATAGCGCCTCCGGCGTGGCAGGCTCGCCGTGGCGCGCGATATAGCTTGGCGCTGCGCACACCACCCGGTGGTTATCGCTTTTTAGCGGCAGGGCTACCAGGCTGGAATCCTCCGGCACGCCGTAGCGCAGGGCAATCTCCACCGGCTGGCGAAACAGATCGCTTACCCGGTCACTCACCCGAAGCCGCAGGCGCAGCTGCGGATGCAGCGCCATAAAGCGATCCAGCCAGCCCAGCAGCACGTTGCGGCCTAGATCAGACGGCATGGAAAGGCTGAGCTCTCCCGCTATCTCCTGGCGCTCGCGGTGCAGTTCTTTTTCCCCTTCGGCAAGGGCACTCAGCGCCGTTTTCGCGTGCACTAAATAGTGCGCCCCGGCGGGCGTTAGCCGCAAGCTGCGGGTAGATCGCACCAGCAGCCGCGTGCCTAGCGCGTCTTCAAGCCGTTTGATCGCCACGCTGGCCACCGCTGGGGTAATCGCCAGCTCCCGCGCAGCGGCGGAAAGGCTGCCGTGCTCGGCGACGTAGACAAGCACGTTTAGGTCATCGGTACGCATGGGTCGATGGCGCCCTTATTTTCAAAGAAAATGAGAAACTGTTAGCTACATTAGCCCTCTTTTTCATAAAACGACACCCAGGCATGATGACGCCATTCATCATCCTTTGGAGAGCCACTATGAAAGCATTTGCGTTTACCAAAAGCCTGCCGATCGACCACCCAGACGCCCTGCACGCCGTCGAGCTTCCGCTGCCCACCCCCGAGCCCCACGATATTCGCGTCGCGGTGAGCGCGGTTTCCGTTAACCCGGTGGATGCCAAGGTGCGCAAGAGCGCGCTGCCCGAAGGCGGCGAGCCGCGCGTGCTGGGTTACGACGCGGTGGGCGTGATCGATGCCGTGGGCAGTGCGGTCACTCGCTTTCAGCCGGGTGACCGGGTGTGGTACGCGGGCAGCATCGCACGCCAAGGCTCCAACGCTGAGTACCAGTTGGTCGATGAGCGCATCGCCAGCCTAGCGCCGAAGAGCCTCTCCGACGCCCAGGCCGCCGCCCTGCCGTTAACCGCCATTACCGCCTGGGAACTGCTGTTCGACCGTTTAGAGCTGGGCATGCGCGACACCAAAGGCAAAACACTGTTAGTGGTAGGCGCTGCGGGGGGTGTTGGCTCGATTCTGATTCAGCTCGCCAAGCAGCTCACCGATATTACCGTGATTGCGACGGCCTCTCGCCCGGAAAGCCAAGCCTGGGTCACGTCGTTAGGCGCGGATGCGGTGATCGACCACCACCAGCCGCTGGATGAAGCGCTCAACGCTGCAGACTACGAGCAGGTGGATATGGTGATCAGCCTGAACCAAACCGACCACCACTTTGAGGCGATCATCAATGCCTTGAAGCCCCAGGGTAAACTGGCGCTGATCGATGACCCGGAGCTGATCGACGTGCGCAAACTCAAGCTCAAGAGCCTGTCACTGCACTGGGAGCTGATGTTCACGCGGCCGCTGTTTACCACCGAGGACATTGCCAAGCAGCACGACCTATTGAGCGAAGTCGCCGCCATGGTGGATAGCGGCCGTTTAACCACGACGCTGGGCGAGGTGCTTGGCCCCATCACTGCCGATAACCTAACGCGTGCCCACGCGCTGATTGAAAGTAATCGCACCGTGGGTAAGCTGGTGTTAGAGGGCTTCTAACCACGCGCACCGCTTATTTTAAGCGGACGTAAAGAGCGAGCCGTTGCACTCTTGGGCGCAAGGCGGCACATTAGCCGCACCGCCACCGCCCAAGAGCCTCGAGTCTCGCCCATGCATGATGAATTTGTGGCCAATTTGCGCCTGCTGTGCAGTTACTACCCCTCCATTGCCGACGTTTGCCGTCGCCTGCCCATCAACCGGGCGCAGTTCAACCGCTACCTCAGCGGACGCTACTACCCCAGCCATGCCGCGCTCCAGCGTATTTGCCACTTTTTTGGCGTCACGCCGGACGACATTGCCCTGCCCCACCACGATTTTCGGGCGCTGGTACAAACCGGCCAGCTCAATGCCGACACTGCGAGCACCTCGCTGCCCTGGCCCAACGCGCTAATTCAGCGCGGCAGCGAAGGCATGGAGCGCTATCTAGGGCGCTATTTCGAGCTTTATCACTCTATGTCGCGCCCCGGCTATTTAATGCGCACGCTGGTGTGTTTGGAAGAGCGAGAAGGCGGCGTGGTGTATCAGCGCACCGAGCGAATGCAAGTGGTGCCGGGGAAACGCCCCTGCCATAACCGCTATGTCGGGGCGGCGGTCAAACTGGCCGACCGGCTGTTTTTGGTCGACCACGAAACCCTCAACGGTCACGAGATCACCCAGACCATTCTATTCCCCAGCTTTCAAAGCCAGGTAACGCGGTTAACGGGCCTGAAAATGGGCGTGGCGGATAACAGCGAGCGCATGCCCTGCTGCGTGCGCGTGGTTTACCAGCGTCTGGATGAACAGGTCCGTTTACGCGACGCGCTGTCACAGTGCGGCTTGGTCGCGCTGGATGACGCGTCGCTGGATGCCTCGCTGCTCGCCGCCGTGAACAACGACGTGGCCAGCGGGGATTACCACTTCCGCGCCCGCCATTGATGCTTGGCAGGCTAGCGGGGGGCCAGTACGTGATCGAACAAAATGGCCTCGAAGTGTTCCATAGGAGCCAGGGATTTAAGCGTTTTGGCGCGAAGAATCGCCCCCTCCCAACCGGAGAGAATAAAGCTGGCCAGCGCCTCAGGAGCAACGGCGGTATTGATTGTGCCGTCGGCTTGGGCTTGGTTCAAGCAGGCCACAAAGCGTTTTTCCCAACGCTGAAACACCAAATTCAGGGCGTCACGGAAAGTATCACTCTGGCCGGAAAGCTCCTGGCCCAGATTACCGATCAAGCAGCCAGTGGTGTGATCGCAGTCGAGCATATGGGCGCGCCCAGTGGCAAAGTAGCGGCGCAAACGCTCAAGGGGCGGCAGGGAGGGGTCTTCCAGCAGCGCCGCTAACGACACGTCGTAATCGTCGGCAAAGCGCTCAATGACCGCCAAGCCGAAATCTTCTTTGCTAGAAAAGTAGTGGTAGAACGAGCCTTTGGGGACACCGCAGGTTTTTAATACAGCATTGATACCCGTCGCGTTATAGCCCTGCTGGGCAATCAGCTCGGCACCAGAATCAATGAGTTTGTCGCGGGTGGCGGTGTTTTTCATAACGTCATACAGACCAGGGAGTCTATGGCTTTTCACATGAATGATGGCAGCTATTGCGCATTCCGTCAGCGTTTGGCGCGAAAAATGCCAACCCCCTTGGGTTGCACACTCTTTGCACAAAGCTTACCTAATCGCTGCGTGGCAATCGGTGATGCTAGCATGATACGCGCTCTTTTCTGGAATTTTCGCTCTCAGCCAACGGATAACGCCCGTCCATGACCCCCTCTCGCTCTTACGCTTTTTCTCAGCAAGGTCGCATCGGCTTCGGTGCTCTGGCAGCGCTATTGGTGTTTGTCGGTGGTTTAGCTCTCGCTTGGTGGATCGTTAGCCAGCCGCCACGGGTCGAGCGCCGCCCGCCGCCACCGCCAACGCCGCCGGTGGTCGATATCATCACCACGGAACAGCAGGTGCAGTCACCCACGCTGAACGGCTTTGGCCGCGTTGAGGCAGAAAAATCCACCGAGCTTGCCAGCCGCGTAGCGGGCCAGCTAGAGCGCTTTGGCGATGGCGTGCTGCCTGGGCGAGTCGTGGAGCAAGGGGAGCCTGTGGCCCACATCGACCAAGCCGACCTGCGCTTAACGTTAGAAGACGCCGAAGCCCAGTTGGCGAATGCTCAGGCGCAGCTCGCCTTAGAGCAGGCCGAGCAGCAGCGTGCGCGCAGCGAGTACGAATCTTTTGGCCGCCAGCTCAGCGCCGAACGCCGCGCGCTGGTGCTGCGTGAACCGCAGCTCCGTCAGGCCCAGGCTCAACTGACCCAAGCCCGCGTGGTGCGTGACCAAGCGGCGCTCAACCTAGAGCGTGCGACCTTAACCGCCCCTTGGCGGGCCATGGTGCAAGAGCGTTTGGTGGGCGCTGGCAGCCTGTTAAGCCAAGGCACTGCTGTCGCAAGCCTAGTCGGCGTTGAGCAGTTTTGGGTGCGTGCTTCGCTTCCTGGCGAAACGCTGGATTGGCTATCGCCGGGGGGGAGCGTCACGCTGACCAGCCAAGGCTGGCCAGAAGGTGCCTCACGGGAAGGCACCTTGCTCTCTATTCTGCCCAACCTCGAAGAGAACGGCCTTCAGGCCCAGCTGTTGATCGCCGTGGATGATCCGCTGGCGCTCAACCAGGACGGCCCCGCCCTGCGCTTGGGCGATGTGCTACGCGTGGCGTTTCATACCTCCGCCGAAGAGCCCTTAATTGCGCTGCCCTCAGCCGCACTTCGCCCCGGCGAGCAGGTGTGGTGGGTGGATGAAGATAATCGCCTGCAAAGCACCCAGGTCACGCTCGCCTATCGCGGCCAGGAAGAAGTGCTGATACGCAGCGGCCTAGAGCCCGGCCAGCGGGTAGTGACTGCCGGGCTGGCCCAACCCCGAGAGGGCCAGGAAGTGCGTATTCGCCAGCGTGGCGATACCCCCGCTCAGGATGAGGGAGCGGCTCAATGATGCGTAAAGGCCCGCTGGCGTGGATGGTCGATCACGGCGTCGCTCCTAACCTGATGATGGTACTGTTTATCATCGGCGGGTTAATGGCATCGCTGGCGATTAAAAAAGAGGTCTTCCCTGAATTCGAGACCGAAATCGTTCAGGTCACCATCAGCTATCCAGGTGCCACGCCGGAGGATGTAGAGCAGAGCCTGCTACTCCCGGTCGAAGCCGCGATTGCCGATGTGGAAGGCATCGATGAACTTACCGCCAGCGCCAGCGAAGGCAGCGGCGTGGTGAGCGCCACGCTGATTGATGGCGTGGACGTGATGCGGGCGTATCAGGATATTCAGCAGTCCGTGAACGCCATCACCACCCTGCCCGCCGCCGCCGACCCGCCCCGCTTCACCCTGGCAGGCCGCTCGCGCAGCGTGGTCAGCCTTCAGGTGTATGGCAACGTGGGCTTGGCCGCGCTCCACGACGCCGCCGAGAACGTACGCGCCGAGCTGCAGGCCACCAGCGGTATTTCCCGCGCAGAGCTTTCCGGCAACCGCGAACGGGAAATCCAGGTTCATTTGGATGACGAGGCCATCGAGCGCTACGGGCTGGATCATCAACAGCTGGCGAGCCGCATCGCCGAGGAAGCGCTGGATCTTGCCAGCGGCCAGCTCACAACCGCTGAAGGCGAGTGGCTGATTCGCTACCAGGGGCGGCGCAACAGCGCAGAGGAGTTTGCCGAACTGCCTATCTTGACCACCGCCCAGGGCGCGCCCGTTATGCTCGGCGATATCGCCAGAGTGAGCGAAGGCTTTGCCGAAACCGACCGGGAGGAGTTTTATAACGGCCAGCCGGGGCTATCGGTGGATGTGTATCAAATCGGCGACCAAACGCCCACGAGTATTTCTAATGCGGTTTACGGGGAGTTAGAGCGGCTGCAGGCCAACCTGCCTGAAGGCGTCAGCCTAGACGTTTCACGGGATAGCTCGGAAGTCTACGAAGACCGCCTCAGCCTGCTCCTGAAAAACGCCTGGATGGGCTTGGCGCTGGTACTGATTTTGATGGCGCTGTTTTTAGAGGCGCGGCTGGCTTTTTGGGTCACGCTAGGCATTCCTACGGCGTTTTTAGGGGCCATGCTGTTTCTGCCCTGGGTCGGCGTATCGCTCAATATGATGTCGATGTTCGCCTTTATCATCGCCCTCGGCATCGTGGTGGATGACGCCATCATGGTGGGCGAAAATATCTACAGCTACCGAGAGCAGGGCTACTCGCTGCGAGATGCAGCGGTTAAAGGCGCTCAAGAAATTGCCACCCCGCTGACCTTTGCCATCCTCTCCAATATCGTCGCGTTTCTCCCGCTGCTGTTTCTGCCAGGCTTTTTAGGGCTGATTTTTGCCACCGTACCCGTGGTGGTGATCACGGTGTTTGTGATTTCGCTGGTAGAAGCGCTGTTTATTCTGCCCGCCCACTTGGCCCACGCCAGCAAGCCCCGCCAAACGCCCGCGTGGCAGCGGCCTATCGAAGCGGTGCGACTCAGTATGCAGCGCGGTTTGCATCACTTCACCTATCAACAGTTTGAGCCCCTGTTACAGCGCGCGCTCAATCAGCGCCTGCTGACCGTCTCTATTGGCGTCGCCATTCTCTGCGTGGCCATGGCCTGGGCAATGAGCGGGCGGTTGGGTTTTTCGCTGATGCCTCGGGTCGAGTCTGATCAGGTGCAAGCCACCGTCACCCTGCCGATTGGCAGCCATATCAGAGTGAGCCGCGAGCTAAGCCAACAGCTCCTCGATGCCGCCGCGCAGCTCAGCGAGCAAGAAGAGACGCTCACCTTCAGCAGCACCCGCAGCAGCCTAGATGGCGAAAGCCTGGAAGTGCGTTTGGATATCGCGCCGGAAAGCCTGGATGCCTGGCCTCCTTCTCGCATTGCCCAGGAGTGGCGGGATCTCACCGGGGATCTGTTAGGCGCGCAGTCGGTACGTTTTGAGTCTGACTTTGGCGGCCCCGGCAGCGGGGCGGCGCTGAGCCTGCGACTCTCGCATCCCAATACCCAAGTACTGGAAGCCGCCGCCGCAGGTTTGGCAGAACGGCTGGGGGAGTATGGCTTAACCGATATCGACAGCGGCCTGGGCGATGGCAAGCCGCAGCTAGAGATGCGTCTCTCCGCCGAAGGGCGTTCACTCGGGCTAACCGGCAGCGACCTCGCCCAGGCGCTGCGCGGCCCGCTGCAAGGAGCCACCGCGGTGGAGCAGTTTATCGGCCGCCAGGAGGTGAGCGTGGAAGTGCGCTTGCCAGAGCAGTCGCGCAACAGCCTTAGCGAGCTATACCGCCTGCCGGTCAGAACCCCCGACGGGATGAGCGTGCCGCTCTCTAGAGTCGCGGATATTACTCTGAGCCAAGCCTCCAGCAGCCTGCAGCGTATCGATGGGCGGCGGATTATCACCGTCACCGCCGATTCCGAGGGTGACCAAGCGATTAACCAAGTGCTCGCCACCCTTCAAGAAGAGGTCTTTCCCACGCTCAGCAACACCTGGCCAGGGCTTGAAGTCAGCATGGGCGGCCGTCAACAGGATACCGCCGACAACCTCGCGACCCTGCGTAACGCCATGTGGCTGATGTTAGCGGCCCTCTATGCGCTGCTCGCCATTCCGTTCAGAAGCTACCTGCAGCCGCTGTTGGTGATGGCCGCAATTCCGTTTGGTATCGTCGGTGCCGTGGGCGGTCATATGCTGATGGGCTTTGGGCTGTCGATCATCAGCCTATTAGGTATGCTAGCGCTCTCCGGCGTGGTGATTAACGATGCGCTGGTGTTGATCGACTACGCTAACCGTAAGCGACGGGAAGGCATGGCGCCTCGCGAAGCGATTGTGGCCGCCGCCACCCGTCGCTTGCGGCCGATTATGATGACCACGCTAACCACGTTCCTGGGGCTTGCGCCGATGATTCTGGAAACCTCACGCCAGGCACGCTTTATGATCCCCATGGCGATTTCGCTAGGCTTTGGCATGCTCTTCGCCACCATGATTCTGCTGCTGGTGGTGCCCTGCCTCTATTTAGGGCTGGAAAACCTGCGTGAACGGTTAAGCGCCCCACGCCAGCCTAGCCAGCAGGGCATAAACTAATGAGTAGATGGACCCGACTGCGTCAGTGGCGGCCCTCGCGGCTGGGGCTAAAGCTGTTCGTGGCGATTCTCAGCGTTAACGTGGCCATCGCGGCGAGCGTGTTTCTGGCGGTCTCGTACAGCATCGACCGCGGCTTTCTGGAGTATCTCAATCAGGCCCAGGAGCGGCGGGCCACGCTGCTCGCCGATGGTCTGATTACCCGCTGGGAAACCCAGGGCGACTGGGCTTGGTTAGAAACGTCGCCTGATCGTTGGCCCTATATTGTGCGCTTTGAGCTCGGCCAGGAGCATCGCGACCGCCCTTCTCCCCTTGGCGAAGCCCAGGATTTCGCTCTGCGCGATAGCGAAGGCGATTACGTGGTGCCCCCGGTAGATGCGCCACGCGGTTCGATGGGCTGGCGCTGGCTAACGCTATACAGCGAGATGACCCCAAGCGGTCAACGAGAAGCGATTGGCGCGCTGGGTTTTCGCCCGCCGCAGGAGATGATGGAGCGCATGGAGAGCCGCTTTTTGGAGCGCCAGCAGCGTAACCTCGTGCTAATCGTGATCTCGCTGGGGCTGGCCTCGCTGCTGCTGGCGGGCGGGCTCTCCTGGTGGCTGGGTCGGCGCACCCGCGCCTTGGCCGGGGCCACGCTGCGCTTGACCGAAGGCGACTACCACACCCGCCTGCCGGAGCGTGGCAAAGATGAGCTTTCCCGCCTCGCTCGCGATTTCAATGTGCTGGCTGCCACCCTCGAAGCCAGCCGTGAAGCCCGCGCCCGCTGGGTCTCGGACACCGCCCACGAGCTGCGCACCCCGCTGGCCGTGTTGCGCGGTGAAATTGAAGCCATGCAGGATGGCATCCGCCCGCTGAATCAGGAAAACTTAAGTTCGCTGGCTCAGGAAGTGGCTCAGCTAGAGCGCTTAGTAGCCGATTTACGCCTGCTCTCTCAAAGCGATGCGGGCGCGCTGGATATCCAGCTTGCCCCCATGAACCTGAGCGAAAGCCTGGAAAGCCGCCTGCACGATGCCGACCGCTGGCTGGAAGAGAGCGGTCTCAGCCTCACCACGGCCCTGGCCGATAATGTAATGATTCGCGGCGATGCCCAACGGCTGCGCCAGCTGTGGAGCAACCTGCTGGATAACAGCTGCGCCTACACCCAGCCGCCTGGCAAGCTAAGCGTTGCCCTGACCTGCGAGCGGGGCCACGCAGTGATTACCTGGCAAGATAGTGCCCCCGGCGTTCCTGAAGAGGAGCTGTCACGTTTAACCGAGCGGCTCTACCGGGTGGAGGGTTCGCGCAACCGCGCCAGCGGCGGAAGCGGCCTGGGGCTTTCTATTGCCAGCGCGTTAGTGACGGCACATGGCGGCACGCTCACACCCAGCGCTTCGGCTCTGGGTGGCTTAACTTGGACCCTACGATTACCACTGTTAACCGCCTCTTAAACGACCATAAGCGAGCTGACTATGTCTCAGAGTGATTCACATCCCGACGCATTACCTCAAGATGGTTTACCCCAGGACGCTTCCCTGCTGATCGTTGAGGATGAGCCCAAAATCGCCCGCCTCATGGCCGATTACTTACAAAGCAATCATTTTGCGCCCAGCATTATCAGCCACGGCAATGAGGTGATCCCCTGGCTCACTCAGCATTCGCCTGCACTGGTGCTGCTGGATGTCATGCTACCGGGCAAAGATGGCCTGACGCTGTGCCGGGAAATCCGTCAACAGTGGCCCAAGCTCCCCATTATCATGGTCACCGCCAAGGTAGAAGAGGTGGACCGGCTGCTGGGGCTTGAGCTGGGCGCAGATGATTACATCTGCAAACCTTTCAGCCCCCGTGAAGTGGTGGCCCGCGTTAAAGCCGTGCTACGCCGCAGCCATGCCGCTGCCCAATTAGACATCCCCAGCACCGCTAAAAAAGCCCCCGTCACGCTGGATGAAGAGGGCTGGCAGGCACTGGCCGACGGCCAGGATCTGGGGTTAACAGCGGTCGAGTTTCAACTGCTGCGCGTGATGATGCAGTCTCCAGGGCGTATTTTCAGCCGCGAACAGCTAATGGATCATATGTACCGCGACAACCGTATTGTTTCTGAACGCACGGTCGACAGCCATATTAAAAAGCTGCGCAAAAAAATCACCGAGGCCCTCCCCGACCAAGAGATCATCCGCTCGGTCTATGGGGTGGGCTATAAATACCAGCCCGAGGGTTAAGGGCCGCTTACTCAGGCTGTACGTGACGGTTCAAAAACGCAATACCCGCTTCAATGGCACTGCCGCGTAATAAGAAGCTAGGGAAGCTCTGAAAAAGTCACTGCTATCAGCGATAATACGGCTATCGTCAACTGCATAGGATTCAGTGCTGCCATGGATCAAATCACCTTCT
>NZ_JBITWC010000032.1:0-35423 GCF_044543515.1 Vreelandella lionensis
TTGAATTCTTCAGTGTAACGGGGACGGCTCATGGATCCTCCTAGATACCTTTAGTATAAGGCCTGGAGGTGTCTATGAAACCTGGGGCGATTCACTAAAGCATGTCATCCAAGTGTGAATTTTCATGCCACAATGAGAGAAAAATGCGTCGACTTAACACCCGCCTTGTTTTTGCTTCACTGACTGATTAACAAAAACCCCTTGCCTTGCGCCGTTTTGTGTATTTTTAACCGCCTTAATGCCGCTGCTTCTACAATTCAGGACGTGGTTCATATTGGTAGCCTATATTTTCATAGACAGTACGTATAGCCTTCTTCATTGCAACAGCGGTCGACTTATCCAATCCAGTTGCCAAGATAATCTCACGATTCCCGAAACTTTTGGCTTGCTTCGTCACTTCATGGAGCCTGGCATCACGCTTTCTAGCTGTTAGCGTAAAGGTTTGCGTTAAATCGTTTATGTACGCAACCACAAAGTGTTCGCCCATCAGTGTCTCCTATGATGGCTGGTTCTCAAAAATCAGTTGATGGCAAAGCGTGTATCTTGGCATCCACCACTGGCTGGCTATCAAAACCAAGCATCAGTTCGTCGTCATCGACCATGCCATAGATTCTCGGGGGGCAACCTGTCCTTCGCACAAGGACGTGCGCCCCTCCAAATGATGCACATTGCCTCTTTTCGACGCTCGAAAACTGTCACTAAACTGTCGAACGGTTGCGACAAAAAACCCGCCTCACAAGAGGCGGGTTGCGAAACACTTACCGAAAGATGAAGGGCATTAGAACGTCAAACTGGCTGAGCCAAACAATGCATCCAAGTCGCCTGAGCTAACACCCGTGAGTGTAATGGTTTCATTTTCATTAATAACCTCGTCACTTTGAACATCGCCCGTTAATGTTCCATCTAACGAAGATAAAGCCGTATCGATCGGGACATAGTCGACAAACGTCAAAGAACCACCGTTAGTGAAGTTGATCTGCATGTCGATGGTATTTTCAGTGATCGCTGCTGTCTTTTCTTGAGTTAAATCGTTTTCTGTAAAGACAATAGAGCTGATCGAGCTGGCAAGCGCTGCTTGGTCAGCAACACCACCGAAATCGATTTTGTCTTCCTGCGCATCAAGGGCGTTACCAGTGCCATCAGCAACGGCTGCACGGAAGCCAACAATCGTATCATTACCATCTTGGCCAATTTGATAAACGACTGTATCACTACCTGATCTAGCAGCTGTCAGGTCGATGAAATCATCGCCAGCACCGCCTTCAAAGGTATCGTTCATGCTGCCGCCTGCGCTGATCAGATGATCATCACCAGAACCACCAACTATGGAACTATCCATAAGTGAATCAGTGGTCAAGGTCAGCTTACCCTTCAGCCCTTGTGCATTAATCTCGTCAACGCTGTTCAGTTGGCCAAGATTCACGTTAGCCGTACCACTGATATTAATAGCAGGGGCGTCAACAACAGGCCCAGCCAAAGCGGTTATTGTATGAGTAGGAGTTGATGAAGCAGAAAGGTTAGCCTCAATATCAGCATTCGCAACAATATTCACAGACTCGCTAGTGAAATTATTAAGAGCGAGAGTACCAGTAGTGCTATCACCAGCTCCTACTGGTTCTACACCAACTTTAACATCCGAGCCGAGTGGCTCGTTGACAATAAATGTATTTAGGTTGTCACCACCAGTGATCGTAAACGTGCCTTCTAGGTCAAAAGGCGCATTCATCACCAATGTGCTGAAACTGGTACCAGATAGGTTAAACAGTAGATTACCAGATTTAGGAAGCTCAAAACCAGCCTCACGCGATAGCACTAAACGCTCGACGTTAGAAACGTTTTCAAATTTAAGGTTAGAAACTAGATAAGACCCATCTTCAGGGATATTAACGGTCAGCGTATCCGTACCAGCGCCGCCAGTCACTTGTGCAGGACTAAGTCCCTCAAGATCAGTAGCATCAAGCGTGAAAGAACGGTTAGTGACACCGCCGCCACCACCGGAAGCAGGAGCGTCGTTTTCACCATTCGCACGCTCCTCCACAGCTTGCTCGGCAACGGTCACGGTTTCAGGGTCGTTGGTGACGCCTTCAAGCAATGTGGCTGCATCTTCTTCCAGCGCTAAGCCTTCGTCAGTGATGCGTTGGGCTACAGTGGCACGGTTGTTCAGTGCTGCGGTGTCTTCCTCAGAAGCGCCGTCGGTAAAGGCGAGTACCAGTTGGTCTAAGTTAACGTTCGCACCTTCGCCCGTTAGCCAATACTCAGCATTCTCGTCCGGCTCGCGACCAAACATATTGGTATACAGCATGGCCACGAAGTCTTCGCGACTCATCAGCGCAGGGCCTTCGGCAAACTCCGGTTGCTCATTGACGATATTGGCGCGCAGTTGCTCCAGCGTCAGGGTGCCGTTTTCGATTTCTTCGTTCCAATAAGCAAGTCCTTCTGCATCGGCAGGACGACCAAGTAGGCCTAGGTAAATCTTCTGAATATCCGCAGCAGCCATGTAATTCCCCTTCTTTGTTCACCGAACAATTTTATTTAGTATCACAAAGACAACTTACCTAATAGGAGCAGGCTAATCAATACATCTTAGAGCTAAAATCGTAAACTCAGCAAGAGAAGTAATTTGAAGTTATAAGAATTTTAACGATGTTTGCATAACTTAGATACCATTCACGCATTAGGCGTAAGACATAACGTACAAATGTGTATCAAATATCCTACAAAAATTTCTAATATAGAAAAGCACCACGGCCCAAAATCCTGTCACTAAACTGTCGAACGGTTGGCGACGGCCAAAAACTAATTTAGATTAGGCCTATGCTTAAGCCACTGATTTAAACGTCTGAATTTAAATATCTTCTGCCGAATGTTCGACAAACGCTTTTTTAAGGGTCAAGAGAAGAAAAAACCCCCAGCCGAGGCCGGGGGTTTTCTTTCACTGAGCTAACTCAGTGGAGCATAAGACCTGTGGTCTTAAGCAACTACGAAGTTACTGTCGTTCAGCTCAACAACACCTGCCAGCTGGATCAGGGTGTCACCAGTAGTCAGGTCAGAAGTGGCTGCTGCAGCATTATTGCTGTCGAAGATGTAGGTATTGCCTTCGAATACGAAGTTGATAATACCATCTGCGTCAGCGAACTCAGCTGCTTTGTTCAGACCAGCCCACAGGCCGCCATCGTTTAGCGCGGTGTTCAGAGCAGTTTGCTGTTCGTTAGTCAGAGTGACTTTATTACCAGTCATGTTGATCTGGTCAGCAGCAGCGCTACCATCAAAGTCAGTGATGGTGATCAAAGACTTAGCAAAATCTTCTTCGGTTGCAACCGCGACGTTACCCAGATTAGCAGTAACTGTAACTTTATCTGAACCCTCACCCAGGGCGATAGAAGTTGCTTTGTTATCTGCGGCAGCATCTGTACCAACACCGGCTAGCGTAATTTGGTCGTTACCAGCACCCAAGTCGATAGTCTTATCAGCAGAGATCGCAACGTCTACGTCGAGATCGTCGTTGCCGTCGCCAGCAGTGATAGTAGCTGCCGTGTCGAGGAAAGCGGCAGTCAGATCAGCAGTAACGCCAGCATCAGAACCGCTCAGGTCGATGGTGGTAACATCTTTGGCTGCATCACCAGCACCAGTCTCAGTCAAGGTCAGGGTTGTCTTGACAGCTGAGTTAACAGTGATGGTTTCAGCAGAACGAGCAACTTCTACACCCAGCGCTAAGGAAGCAGCGTCGCTACCAGCAGCATTATTCTGCTTGGCGATGTCGCCAGAAACAGTAACGGTGTCCAGTTTGCTAGTTGCGGCAGCACCACCATTGACGGTCAGGTCAACAATGTTGTCAGCTGCAGCGCCTTTTACGCCTTCCAGTGCAACGGCAGCGGAGGCAACTCCAGCGTTAGCAGAAACAGTGCTGGCATCAGTCGTCTTACGGAAGCCAGCAACTTGATCAGCGGCCAGTTTATCGACAGTACCTACAGCAAAGTTTTCCTGCCAAATCTGCTTAACACCAGACAGAGTAGAAGCGTCGATGGAAGTAGTAACAGTAGCGCTGTTCGCGGCGCTGGTTGCAGAAGTTGCAAACGTACCAGAAGCGGTGAATGTATTAGCTTGAGCTTCACCAGCGTCGGCAGTGATTGCAGAAGTGTTTTTCAGATTAAGCACTTCAACGCTGTTTAGCTGGGCACCAGCAGGTAGGCCAGCAGTACCGTTAGCAACGGTCAGGTTCAGAGTATCTGTACCACCAGCAGCGTTGATAGAGTCACCAACGTTTAACGTACCAGCAGTACCGTCAAGCACGCCTGAGAAGGTATCGTTACCAGAAGTACCAGTAACTGTCTCACCAACAGCGTTAGTCAGGGTGAAAGCATTGCCTTCATTCGGAGTTTCAGCAACGATGTCACCGTTGTCTACAGAAGCTTTCGCCTGGGTAACAGATGCACGAGTACCGTCAACGTCAGCAATAACTGCGCCAGCCAGCTCTGCGTCGAAGGAACCTTCAGCGCCCAGCTCTTCGGTGTAGTAGTTGGCAACTTCAGTACGGTTGTCCAGTACCAGGCTGTCAGCAGCGGCTGCGCCGTTAACCAGAGCCAGTACCAGCTGGTCGATGTTAACGCTTGCGCCTTCACCGTTTACCCAGTACTGCAGGCCTTCGTCGTCCGGAGCACGGTTGAACAGGTTAGCGTACAGCTGAGAAACCACTTGTGCGCGGGTTTGGCCGCCGAAAGTGTCTTGGTATTCTTGCTGTTCTTCAACGATGTTAGCGCGCAGTTGCTCGAGCGTCAGCGTGCCAGCTTCGATTTCGTCGGTCCAGTACTGCAGGCCTTCTTGGTCAGCAGCACGGCCTAAAAGACCGATGTAAATCTGTTGGATCGCGTTGGTTGTTTCCATTACTTAAAGCTCCGTTAGTTTGTCGAATCGACATTTTCAGACCACCGGTGCCAAGCTTGGCACCTAGACCCGTCGGCCTCGGCCTGTATTGTCATACCCCTAACTGGGGTATGAACACCCCGATGAGGCAATAGCGTTATAGGACTGCTGGTAGATGATGTCAAGCAATACACCTTTAAGCAATATCCCTAGGTATTAAGCGGGTCTAATTAGACCATAAATGCTTTTACCGTGAATAGACTAGCACAACCGATGCCAATCTCCATACAGTAAAAAGGAAAAACCTCAGTCTTGCAAGAACAGTGTTCGATTACTTAACAAAGGCGTACTACGCCGCGCAAACCCTTGATACACGGCGCGGCATGGCCCTAACCCTGCCTTGCGGCGCCTTCATAATCAACCTTTGTGGCTACTTAATTTGTCACATCTTTCGGCCAAGCTAGTGACGTTAGGAGCCCTTTTAAGCGCAGTGAGAGGCGCGGCCAATCGTGGGCACGCACCCACTCTTTGGCTTGCTGTTGCAGCGCTTGGCGGGCGGCGGGATCGTTGAGAAGCGCTTCGATGCCTTGTGCCATGCTGTGGGGGTCGGTGCCCGGCAGCCAGCTAACGGCTTCGGCTACGTCATCAAAAATGCTTAACGGTGTGCAGGCAACGGGTTTGCCGCTGGCTAGCCCCCAACGCACCGCCGCGGAGGAGGATTCTTGCGTGTGCTGGTAAGGGAATACCAGTAAGTCGGCCGCTTGCAGCCAGCCTAGGGTTTGTTCATCCGGCAGGAAGGCATTGATCATGGTGACTTGAGATTGCAGCCCCAAGCGGGCAATGGTGTCGCGGCAGCGCTGGGCTTCTTGCTCGGAGGGCGGCGCGGGGTATAGGGCATTTAATAGCAGCAGGTGGCGTTCTGGCTGCCCTTCTGCCGTGCCCTGTTTGGCGATTAGCGCAAAGGCTTCGATCAGCTCATGCACGCCTTTGTGGGGCAGTAAAAAGCCATAACAGGCAATTACGGTGCGGTTTTGCAGGGCGTGGTATTGGGGGTCTTCCGGTGGCTCTATTGTTGGGTTGGCCATCACGCCGTGGGGGAACAGCGTGGCATTGTCATGCAGCTGCATCGCTTTTAGGCGGTTTAAATCGGCCACGCTGTGCACCATAAGGCGTTCACACTGGCGCAGGGCGGGCGCCATTTGGGTGAGGCTTTTTTCTAGCGTGCCCCAGGTCACATCGGCGGTGGAGTGGAAGTACACCAGCACGCGCACGCCCTCTTGGTGCAGGGTGTGCAGCAGTTGCGTTAGGGGGGCGGTGCCAAAAAAGCTAAAGTTGAACTGAATAATGATGGTGTCTAGCTGCCGCTGGCGTATTTCAGCCAGTAGGTTGTCGAGCGGGTCTTCGATATAGCCGCCGCTGCCGTCGCCTTCAATTTGTTGCCAGCAGCGCACCACGTTGGGGGCATCTTCTGCAATGCGGGCGTGGGTGTGGTCGGCCAGCACGGTAACTTGCCCGGCAAGCGCGGGGGTTGCCAGCAGCCGTGAATAGGTGGCAATGCCGCACTTGCTGTTCCAGGTGCTTACCCAGCCAATGTTGGGGCGTGGGGCTAGCAGGGGCTGGTGTTCCAGCGCGTTAATCGCTTGCTGTTGGCGCTTGGCCACGGCGGCCCAGGTGTGTTGGCGGCTGATGAGTTGATAAGCGGCCTCGCAGCGGGGCTGGGCCCACTGCGCTAGGGTGTGCTGTTGGTGCTGTTGGTAAAACTCGCCCATCAGTTGGGTAAGGTGGGCGGTGTCTGGCTCTACCCATACGGAGTTGAACTGGGCCATGTGGGTGTTGGCGCGGGCAAAGTGGTAGTCAATCAACCAGGCGGTGTCCGGCGTGCAGAAGTCGCGCTGCCCCCCTGCCCCGGTGGTAATTACCGGCAGGCGGCACCACATGGCTTCGGCCATGGGTAGGCCGTAGCCTTCTCCACGGCTGGGGGCGACTAATACATCGGCGTGGTGGTAAAGCGCGCGTATGGCTTGGGGGGTTAGGTCTTGGTTAATCAGCGTGATGCTGGCCCCTTGGGGGTGCTGCTGCCGCCATGCTTGCAGTTCCCCGGCAATATCGTGGTGGGGGTTGGGGAAGGTTTTAATCACCAGCTGAACGTTATCGGCTTGGGTGAAGGCTTGACCCCAGGCTGCCAGCAGTACATCCACTCCTTTGCGCGGAAAGCAGGAGGAAACGTGCAGGAAGGTGAGCGGTTTGCTGCTGGTGGTTTCTGCCGTTGGCGCGGGTAGCCATTGGGCAATGGCTTGTGCGTCTGGCTCGATATCGGTGAGGTGGTCGGTGCCTACGCCGGTCACAGGTAGCGGTAGCTTCACGCCGCTGTCGGCTAGCACCCGTGAGACATAACGTGACATGGTGCTCACCGCCGAGAGCCGGGCATTAAAGGCTTGGGCGTGTTCGTGGGGAAACACCGATTCTTCCCAGCCGTAGGTGTGGATTAAACGGTGTTTGCCGGTTAGCTCTGTGGTGCGCGGCGGGTAGCATAGGCGCAGCCCGGCTTGGTACCAGGCGGGCTGGGCCGCGTGTTGGTACGCGCTGGCCAGGGCGGGAACGCGCTGAAAAATAGCCGGGTCGGGGGTGAAGTCGCCGCCGCCTTCGGTGCTGTGTAGGGTTGCATCTACTTGTTGGTTCAGCAGCGCTTGGGTGAGCTCTCGGTTAACCAGCGCGAGGCTGTAGCTGGTATCGAAGGGCCCTTCGATACGCAGTGCCCGCTGCGGCGGTAAACCGCTGGGTAGCGTGGGCGGCGGGTTGGGTGCTTGCCACCCCAGGCCTGCTAAAAAGCGGTTGAGCTGTTCAACCAGCACCGGCGGTGAGAAGTGGTGCAGCCGTTCGCGCTGGGCGGCAATCAGCTGGGCGCGCAGATTGGCGTTTTCCAACACCATGAGCGCGGCCACGGCGGCGGTGCTGGGGTCGTTGTGCTGTAGCAGTAGGCCAGCGGGGCCAACGGTGTCGGCTATGCTGCTCTCGGGGGCGGCGTAGGCAACCACCGGTAGTTCGTAGGCCATGGCTTCTATCAGCGGCATACCAAAGCCTTCGTGTTCGCTTAGGCTTAGGTAGAGGTCGGCTTGCTGGTAAAGACGGTGCAGCGTGGGGTCGTCTACTTTGCCGGTGAAGTGGACCTGTTCGGCAATGCCTAGCTGCTGGGCCTGCTGTTTTAGTTCAGTGATGACCTCTGCATCGCCCCCGCCTACCAGGGTTAGGTGTACCGGCCAGGCGCTGCGCTGCTGCATTTCGGCTAGGGTGGTTAGCAGGCCAGCCTGGTTTTTATTGCCCGCCAGGCGCCCTACAAATAGTAGGCGATAGGGTTGGTTGGCGATCTCTTCGGGGGCTTTTTGGCTTTGGCTGCTTTCGTAGGGCGAGCCAATGGCGCTGAAGCGGTTCAGGTCGACCAGTAGCGGTAGCGTGGTGGTGGTGGCTTCTGGGAAACCTGCTGCTAGCAGTTCTTGGCGATTCTGTTCTGAGTCCGCTAGGGCGCCATCTAGCCAGGTGTGCCAGTGGGTGAGCTGTTCTCTGCCGTGGCGTAGTACGGGAATGGCGGGGTGCCCTGGGCTGAAAAAACGCTCGGGGGTAATGTTGTGGTACACCAGCGCTTTATGGCATGGCAGCGCTTGCAGCCATTGCTCTAGCGGGTTGCCGCTGCCGTGGTGAATCAGCAGTAAATCGTTGGGTTGGGCGTTGTAGCTTTGGTAGTCCGCTACCTTGCCTTGCATGTCGGGGGCATCAATCACGTAGATGTTGGAAGGTAGCCCCCATGCTCTGGCAAGGCGCTGTATAAACAGCATTCCGTTGGTTATCCCATCGCCGGGGGTGCAGGTAACGGCAAACTGGTGGATAGCGGTGAGTGTTTGCATGCCGCGTTAGCTTCCTTGTACGTCGGTGGTGCTGCCCGGTGGGGTGATGTTGAGCGTGGTGTGCAGCCAGCTTTTGAGCTGTTCGGCCAGTAGGCTGGGCTGGTAACGGCCTAGCGAGCGTTGCTGGCCTTCCTGCACGCTGCGGCGCAGTTCGGCGTCTTCCAGCAGTAGCCCAACAGCGGCTGCCATGGTGGCGGGGTCTTGCTCATTCAGCACTAAGCCGCCCTCGCCTAGGGTGTGGGGTATGTTGCTGGTGTTCATGGCTACCACGGGGCAACCGGCCACCATAGCTTCCAGCAGGGGCATACCAAAGCCTTCGTGGGCACTGGCGCATACAAAGGCGTCGCTGTGTTGGTACAGCGCTTGGAGCAGCTCGTCATCTACTTTGCCGGGCATGATGAGGCTGTCATCCAGGTGCAGTTGGTGGGCGCGCTGGCGTATAAAGTGGCCGTAAGGGGTGGTGTCGCCGCCCCCTGCTATGATCAGCATGGGGAGGGGTTGCTGGTTGCGTTCGCTCATGCGGTGTAGATACCAGAGCATCTCTAGCAGTAGGTGCTGGCGCTTATTCTCTACAATGCGGCCAACAAACAGTAGCGCCGGGCGCACTTGTAGCGAAGGGTGTAGGGTTTGCGAGAGTGCTGGGCGTGGCGGTTCGCTGGTGCCGAGGTTGTCCATATCCACCAGCAGCGGTATCACGCTGACCTGTTCCCGCGCGTAGCCTAACTCGGCGAGGTCTTCGGCGTTGTATTCGGAAACGGCTATCACGCCTTCAAAGCTTTCGCGCCATTGGCGTAGCTGTTCGCGGCCTAGCTCGGCGTAGCGGCGGTAGTCGCTGCCGGGGCTAAAAAACTCGCTAGGGGTGATGTTGTGATACACCAGCACGCGGGGTATCGCGAGCTTGTTGATCCACTCGCCTAGTTCGTGGCCCATCGAGTGGTGCTGTAGTAGCCGGGTGGTGTCGGCGGAGTAGGCTTCTAGCCCGTGGTAGGGTTTCACCACGGATTGCAGGCGGCTGGGGATATTGACTGCAAAAATTTCTGATTCAAAGCCCATGCTGCGCAGTAATTTGCGAATAAAGAGCATGCTGTTGGTGACGCCATCGCCGATGTCGACACCGTGGTGAAATTGATGAATGGCCGTTACGTGGGTCATCCGTGTGTCTCCTGGGGATCCGTTGTGTTCGACTCGGCGGCTTTCACGGCAAGCATGGCGTAGTCTTGGGGGCCATATAGGTAGTGGTTCACTCGACGCGATGTTTCACCTTCGTTGGGAAGGTGTAGCGAGTCATCGACGGGGTGCAGGGGAAGAATCTCGGCGCGCGCAAACCCGCTGTACTCTGCGAGGAACTGCATAAAGTCGGGAGGTATGGGGCGCACGTGAGTGGGGTCTAGGTAAAAATTACAGCTTCCTACCAGCAGGTTTTGCGGGTTGGGGGTTTCTAATAGCAGTGTGCCTTCAGGGGCTAACACCCGCAGGGCTTCGCGCAGCAGGGTACGTAGTTGCTCGTTACTGAGGTGCTCGACCAAGTGGAACGAGGTAATCATCCCGATGCTGTTGTCTTCGCAGTTTTCCAGGGTGGTGAGCGCATCTTCGTAGCGCACATCCAGCCCGCGCTGGCGGGTGATGGTGACATTGGTGGCGTTTAGATCAACCCCCCAGGCCTGGTAGCCTTCTGCTTTTACCAGGGCTAACCACTCGCCTCGCCCGCACCCTAGGTCTAGCAGCGCTTTGCCCTGTTGTAGCGGTTTGGTATTGGCGACATGGGGCAGGTGCTCTTTCATTAGCTCGCCGATGGCTGAGAGCGAGCCTCTAAAACGCGCCTCTAGGGCTAGGTAGAAATCGCGCTCGGGGTTCGCTTGGGTGTCTTCCATCACAAGCGACTGCTGCGACGAAACGCCATTTTGCTGGTGGCTAGAAAGCGCGCCGTTGGCAACGCTGCTTTGCTGCGGTGAGGAGGATTGTTGCGAGCGTTCTTGAGAAAGCCCTTGAGAAAGCCCTTGAGAAAGCCCTTGAGAAAGTCCTTGAGAAAGCCCTTGAGAAAGCTGCCGGGCCAAGATGGCGTTTTCGGCTTCTAGCTTGCCTTGGTTTGCTTGCAGTGCGGCAATGGCTTGGGCTTGTTGGCGGTGCAGGTCTAGCAGGGCATCGTAACGGGCATTCTGCAGGTGCATGACTTGCTGCAGGCGGCTACGTATTTTATCAAGCGTGACTAGGCTCCAGGCGGTGCGTATAACGCGCCCGAGTTTTGGCATATATTTAAGCCGTGCTTTTGCCAGCCCTTTTTCTAACCCAGGTAACGGCGGTGGCGTTAGGCTGTTAGCGGTTGGCTTGTGCTGCTTGGCTAAATTGAGCAGCCATCTTTCCCGCTCTTCCCCCTCTAGCAGGGTGACTAGGTGCCGCTGGTATTGCGGATATTCGGGTAGCTCGCCGGTTAGGTAGTAATAGCTCTCTTCGATGAACAGCGGCGTGGGTAGTGCTAGCAGGCCAACGTAATTGGTGGCTTGGCCAAGGTGGCGCTCGTGGGTGCTGCCAAGAGCAACCACTTTGCCTTCTAGGCTTGCTTGCCAGTGCTGCTCCCCTGCCCATGCGGGGGCTTCGTGCAGCCCTTTCATGCGCTGACGAATTTTCTTGCTTATTTCTGCCGTGTCCAGCTGGGGGTTGTTATTCAGTAACATGGGTGCCTTCCTGGGCTGTCGTGCCTTGCGGGCCTAGGGGTTCAAACTGGCAGTCGAGCGGTAGCCGACAAACACCGCCAAAGCTGTGGCCCCTTATGCCTGCAATATCAAAACGCAGAATGTTGTCGCACCATTGGTAGCAGCGCCGGGTGTGGTCGCTGCTTTCGTGCAGCGCCAGCGTGACAGTGTATTTGCCGGGCGCGAGCCACATATCCAGGTTCAGGCGGCAGCGGCGCTGCTCGCCCGCTTTCATTTGCAGCGGCTGGTTGAGGTACCAGGTATTGGTGCCGTAAATATCTTGCCCAAAGCGGTCGCGAATCATGAACCCCAGGGTGATGTCGGGAAGGTCTTGGTGGGCGTGTATGTCCACCAGTATTTGCGCTTGCTCGCCACTGGTGAGGGTGCTGCCTTGGCTCTCAGCTCCGATGAGTTCGCAGTGCTCAATGGTGGCTTCTTTGGTGCCGTAGTGGGCAGTTTGGACAGCTTGGCCGTCCAGGTCGGTGTCTTCTGCTAATAGGCGGTTGTAGTGGTTGGCGGCGGCCTCGGCTTCCCCTTGGAAAACCACGTGGCCCTTTTCCAATACGATGACGCTGTCGCAGAGCATTTTGACCGCGTTTAGGTCGTGGGAGACAAAAATAATGGAGCCTCCCGCCGCTCTAAATTCGCGGATGCGACGCATACATTTTTGCTGGAAGTGGGCATCCCCTACCGAGAGCGCTTCGTCGATGACAAAACAGGCGGGGTCGGCGTGTATGCCTATCGCAAAGGCGAGACGCATGACCATGCCTGATGAGTAGGTGCGCAGCGGCTCATCAATAAAGCTGCCTAGCTCGCTGAAATCAATAATCGATTGGCGGCGCGCTTCTATCTCTTTTACCGTCATCCCTAGCAGCAGGCCATTGGCTAGGATGTTTTGTGCTCCGGTTAGGTTGCTGTCAAACCCGGTGCCTAGTTCTAGCAGCCCGGTGATCCGCCCTTCTACGCTGAAGTGCCCGCTATCCGGTAGCAGTACGCCGGTTAGCAGTTTTAGCAGGGTGGATTTGCCCGCGCCATTGCGCCCTAAGATGCCCAGCGTTTCTCCATCGGCTACTGTGAAGCTAATGCCGTCTAGCGCTTTGTGGGAGTGGTGGCGCGGCTTGCGGGTGATGATTTCTCTTAACCGGTCTGACGGACGGGCATAGAATCGGAAATGCTTGGTGATGTTATCTACCTGGATCATGCCCACCTCTTAGATGAAATCGCGAATATCACGTTCAAGCCGATGGCCTAGTTTCATGCCCGCCCATAACATGATGGAGGAGATGACCATAATGCCGGCCAGGGGCATGAAATTGGGCGTGCTTTGGAGCATCAGCGCATCGCGCAGTGCGTTAACAACGTGATAGAAGGGGTTGAGTAAAAATAGAGGCTTCCAGTTTTCGGGCAGGATGGTGATGACATACACAATCGGCGTCAGCCAGAACCAGAGCTGGGTCAGTACGCCTACAAACTGCTTGATATCGCGTATAAACACGCTCAACGTGGCAAAAATAATGCCAATCGCATAAGCCAGGGTTTGTTGAACCAGCAGTATTAGCGGCCACCAGACCCAGTGCCAGCTAAATTCAAAATCTATTAAAAATAGAAACATCAGGAAAAACGCGTTGGCTATGATATAAATCACCAACTCGGATAACAGGATGTATAAAGGTAGAAAAAACAGCGAGATATTGACCTTGCCGATAATCGCCGCTTTATCGTGATAGACGTGAGTAACGCGGGTTAAGGTGTTAGCAAACAAGTTCCAAGCCAACACCCCGATAACGAGATATACGCTGTAACTATATTCGCCTAGCTCTACTCCCATTTCACCTAAGCGCATTCCCATAATGCGGGAGAACACTAGGGTGAAAATAAGAATATTGACCAGCGGCATGATGAAGGTCCATGCGGCGCCGAGTATCGATCCGGCGTAGCGGTCGACGAGGTCTTGTCGGGTTAAGTGATACAGTAATGCCAAATTCATGGGTTAACTCGCTTAGGGCGCTTGGCGTTGCCGTTGACGGCACTCTTCTAGCAAACGGTGCAGCATGGCTTCTTGCCCAATGCTTGGCTGCCATGAGGTAGCTGCCTGAATGGCGTCTGTGCTGGCTTGAACCGTCGGTATATCAGATGGGCGTTGGCGCGATGGGTCTAGGCGGTGCTCTATGGCAACACTCGACATTGACAGTAATTGTTTCAGTAACTCGCCAATGGCAACAGCACGCCCTGAGGCGATGTTGTAGGCTTGGCCGTTCTGTTGGTTAGCCGGTAGCTGTAGCAGTGCTATGTAGGCTTGGCATACATCGTGTACGTCTAAAAAATCCCGCTCTGCGGTTAAGTCGCCGGTTTGCAGTACCGGTGGCTGTTGGCCGCTCTCTATCAGCGCTATTTGCGTGGCAAAACTGGCTAATACGAAGGCATCTGTTTGCCCTGGCCCGGTGTGGTTAAAGGGCCGTGCTCGTATTGCGCGGAGTTGGTCACTGGCGGCGCATTGGCCTACGGCTAGGTCGGCGCTCGCTTTACTGGCGGCGTAGGGGTTGAGCGGTTGAAAGGCCGTTGCTTCTGTGACTTTTTGTCCGCTCCGAAAGGCTGCGCCGTACATGTCGGATGAGCCAACATTCAGCAGTAGCGCCTTTGGGCAGGCTTGCTTGATGCTCTCTATCACATTAAGCGTGCCGATCAGGTTCACATCCCAAGTGTAGCGCGCACGTTGAAAGCTGGTAGGCACATGAGATTGCGCTGCCAGATGGATCACTGCGTCGGGCTGGGTGCTCTTCATTAGGCGGGTTACTGACGCGGCATCTCGCACGTCTAGGGCGTGCCACTGTACCGCCCCACACGGAGAGGCAAGGCCTCTCCTTTGTGCAGACGCTACTTGACTAGTCGTGGCATGCAGCTGAGCAGTTGGCCATGTTTGCTGTAGCGCTGACAGCAAGTGCTGCCCTACAAACCCGCTTGCACCGGTCACCAGCATGCATTGCATTAGTTGCTCCGCCGCTTTAGGTCTGCCTCGACCATTTCTTCAATCATGGCTTTAAGCGTTGTGTCGGCTTTCCAGCCTAGCTTGTCTTGTGCCTTTTTGGGGTTGCCGAGCAGGACTTCTACTTCCGCCGGGCGGTAGAATTGAGGGTCAATCACGACGTAGTCATCCATGTTGAGCCCAACATAGTTGAACGCGATTTCACACATGTCTCGGACAGTGGTGGTGATACCGGTCGCAATCACGTAATCGTCAGGGGTGTCTTGCTGTAGCATGAGCCACATGGCGTTCACGTAGTCGCGGGCGTGGCCCCAGTCGCGTTTAGCGTCAATGTTGCCCAGGCGTAGCTCTTTTTGCTGCCCTAGCTTGATGCGAGCAACGGCGTCGGTCACTTTACGTGTGACGAATTCAAGGCCGCGTAGCGGTGATTCGTGATTGAATAAAATGCCGCTGGAGGCGTGAAGGCCAAAGCTTTCGCGGTAGTTGACGGTCATCCAGTGTGCATACAGCTTGGCCGCTGCGTAGGGCGAACGGGGGTAAAATGGGGTTGTCTCACTTTGCATCGGCTCTTGAATTAAGCCGTACATTTCTGAGGTGGAGGCTTGATAGAAACGCGCTTGGGGGCGAACAATGCGCACGGCTTCTAGTACGTTAACCGCGCCGATACCGGTCACTTGCCCGGTGAGTACGGGCTGGCTCCAAGAGGTCTGAACAAACGACTGCGCTGCTAAGTTGTACACTTCATCGGGCTGGCAGCTTTCCATGATGCGGATCAGGCTGCCTAAGTCGCCAAGGTCGCCGTCAAAAAGTTCTACTTGCTTTTCAATACCTAGCCACTCTAAGCGCGACAGGTTGACATCTGAAGAACTTCTACGTGGGGCTAGACCGCATACCCGGTAGCCTTTTTCTAACAGTAACTGTGCTAGATAGGCTCCGTCCTGGCCGGTAATTCCGGTAATGAGCGCAGTTTTTGATGCGTTAAGACCCATGCTTAGCTTTTCCTATATGTTTGGTAAGTAAAGGGGCGTTATCGTATCATAACGCGCCTTGGCTATTTTCATCAGCGGCTTAGCACTTGTGCTTAGCACGCATTTAAGCCACTGATATTATGAAAATTTTCGAGCTACCCGCTTGAGCATGTGGTAGCTCTTTCTGGCATAGCGGTAGAGCTTGGGGTGCCTGGGAAGCCATTCGACTACCCAGCGGCTGGTTTTGATTTTGATAAGCAGGCGACGGGCAATGGAGGGCCGCTGCTCTTGTTGCGCACTGGGCAGGGGCGTGACCGACGTTGGTACCACCATTTGCTCGCTTAGCATTGCCTCCATGCGTTGCTCAAGACGATATATGTTAAGCGCGGGATTGTTATCCACCAAGTACGGTTTCGTTGCTCTATTTTCCACCACACTCATCTCCTAACACCCTGTTTAAAAACATTTTTACCTACTATTCCGCGTGGTAGCACTATCCATGAAACTACTAACCAATCTTAATTGCGCTAACCCGCCGCTTAGCGGCGTGGGGCATTATACACGACAGTTACTGGGCTGCTTAATGCAGCAACACCCGCTGGAAGCATTTGCAGGGTTTCATGGTGGCGAGCTTCTCAATACGGCCTCTACGTTGGCGTGGTTGGAAAGTGACCACCGTCAAAGCAAGACATCCAACTGGTTAAAAGGTTCACGCCTGAAACGAGCGGCCCGTAGGCTTCCATTCGGGTATTCATTACGTAGCCGTTGGCAGCAGTTTCAATTCTCTAAGCTGACTCAGCCGTTGCAGGGCTATACGTATTGGGAACCTGGGTTAGCCTTACAACCTTTTGAGGGAAAACGGGCAGCTACTATTTATGATCTTTCTCATATTGTGATGCCGAGTTCGCACCCACCTGCTCGGGTGAGTTATCTCACGACGCAAATTGATCATACGCTGCAAAGCGGCTGTAAAATCTTGACCATCTCTAATGCCATTCAGGCAGAAATAGCAACTTATGCGGGCCTGGATAAAGCGCAGATTGATGTGATTCCGCCTGCGGCGGGTCAGGCTTTTAGGCCGTTAAGTGACGCACAACAAGCACAGGTAAAGGCGTCTTTTTCTTTACCGGAAAACTTTATTCTTACCCTTGGCACACGAGAACCACGCAAAAACCTCGCGGCGCTTTTTACTGCTTATAGCCAGTTGCCTAGTGCCTTACGCCAGCGTTGGCCCATTGTGTGCGTAGGGGGCGACGGATGGGGCGATCAGCGTGCTGCTGCTTCTACCGTGGCACGTTTAGAGGAGGCGGGTGAGCTTATCATGATGGGTTATGTGGCCCAACGCCATTTACCCTCACTGGTGGCTAGCGCCGGGCTGCTTGCTTACCCTTCGCTTTATGAGGGGTTTGGCATGCCTGTTATTGAGGCGATGGCGTGCGGTGTGCCGGTGTTAACCAGCCTTGATACCTCTATGCACGACATTGTGGGTGAGTCAGGCTTTTTGGTGAACCCTAATGATATTGACCACATGCGCACTGTGCTTGAGGAGGCATTGAGCAATACTGCCATGCGTGAAGGGTTTGGGAAGAAAGGCTTGGCAATTAGTGAGCAGTATACGTGGGAGTATTCTGCTCACCAGCTTTACCAAGCACTTGCTAAGCTTTAGCTATTGATTCACGCGTTTTTATTTATATTTTTGCCATTTGCTCTTGGCGTTTTTGCGCTATAAAAGTGGTGATTTCGTTGCTGAAAACGCTGCGCTCAAAGTGTTTTGCTTGCTGTGCACACGCCTCTGGGGCGTAAGCTGTGGGGTCTTCTTGGCGGCGGGTTTCAAAGTGCGCCAGACTTGTTAGCAGTGCGCTGGCACTTTGCTCGGCTACGTGTAGGCCCGTCACACCGTTTACGATGGTTTCTTTGAGGCCACCTACGCCATAACCTATCACGGGCGCGCCTGCTGCTTGGGCTTCTACCGGTAGGATTCCGAAATCTTCTTCTGCCATGAAGATAAAGGCTTGCGCTCGCTCTAGGTAATCAATCAATACGCTGTCGGGCTGAAACCCTAGCAGGGTGATATTGGGGCCTGCTTTCTCTTTCAGCTGCTTGAAGTCGGGGCCATCGCCAATAACGACTAACTGTCGTTCTGGAGTCTGGGTAAAGGCTTCAACGATGAGATCTATTCGCTTGTAAGGCACCATTCGCGATGCGGTGAGATAGAACGCTTCCCGCGGCCGGTCGTGGCGAAACTTTTCTACCGCTACTGGTGGGTAAATAACCGCCGCTTCACGGCGGTAGAAGGTTTCGATGCGTCGCTCAATGTAATGAGAAATCGCAATAAAGTGGTCAACCCGTTGCGCGCTAATGTAATCCCATTGGCGCAGCCGGTGCAGCTGCCAGCGCATCAGCCAACTAACAAGCCCCTGCGCATTTCCAGACTGGCGCAAATATTGGTGCTGCATATCCCAGGCGTAGCGCATGGGGCTGTAGCAGTAACAGATGTGCAGGGCGCCGGGGTCTGAGATAACACCTTTGGCCACTGCGTGGCTGCTGGATAAGATGAGATCGAACCCTTTCAGGTCAAATTGCTCTATGGCTAGCGGCATCAGGGGCAAATAGCGGCGGTAGTGTTTTTTTGCACCCGGCAGCTTTTGAATAAAGCTGGTATGAATGGCGCGCCCAACCAAACAGGGTATTTCCCCCTTGGGCAGAAAGTTCACCGTGGTGAAAATCTCTGCCTGAGGATAGCAGGCTAGCAATTCGGCCAGGGCTTTTTCTGCCCCGGCCCAAGTGGTCAGCCAGTCGTGGACAATGGCGACTTTCATTACCGTTATTGGCTCCTATTCACGGCGGTAGGTGTGCGCAAGCGTTATTCGCGACCGTACTCGTCGTTATAGCGAATGATGTCGTCTTCCCCTAAATAGGAGCCGGTTTGTACTTCGATAAGGTGTAAGGGAATCACACCCGGGTTCTCAAGGCGATGAACTGTACCTAAGGGGATATAGGTTGATTCGTCTTCCGAGAGCAGAAAACTTTTTAGCTTGCTGAGGTCGCCGTGCCCTTCTCCTTGGGTTACTTTCGCCGTGCCCTGCACCACTACCCAGTGCTCTGCGCGGTGGTGGTGCATTTGTAGGGAGAGCTTGGCACCGGGATTAACGACGATCTCTTTGACCTGAAAGCTGTCGGTGAGCACCATGGTGCGGTAGTTACCCCAGGGGCGGTATACACGCTGGTGCGATTGGGACTCTTTGCGTCCGGCAGCTTTTAGGGCATTGACGATCAGTTTGGTGTCTTGGGCTTGGTGTCGGTCGGCTACCAGCACAGCGTCGTCGGTTTCCACAATCACTAGGTTGCTGACGCCAACGGCGGCCACAAGGCGTGATTCGCTGTGGATTAAGCTGTCATGCGTATTATGTAGCATGACATCGCCATGCACGGCGTTGCCATTTTCTGTGTCTTCGTCAGCTTTGAGGGCGTACAGGGCATCCCAGGCACCAATATCGCTCCAGCCGGGGTCCATAGGTACTACCGCAGCGTCTTTGGTTTGTTCCATTACCGCGTAGTCGATGGATTCACTGCGGCATTGGGTAAATATCTCTTGGTCAACCCGCAAAAAGTCGAGGTCTTCGCTGCGAGCTTCAAAGGCGCGCTCACATACTTCTAGAATATCGGGAGCGAACTGACTCAAAGCGGCAAGGTAGTCGCTTGCTTTAAACAGGAAGATGCCGCTATTCCATAGGTATTCGCCGCTTTCTAAGTACTGCTTTGCGCGGGCTAGGTCGGGCTTTTCGACAAAGGCTTCCACGGCGTAGCCTTCATCTAGGCTGTTACCACGGCGTATATAGCCGTAGCCTGTTTGCGGTGAGCTAGGGGTAATGCCAAACGTGACTAACTTACCGCCAGCAGCTAGTGCGCGCCCTTTTGTGACCGCTTGTGCAAATGCTGTTTCATTTTTTATGACGTGGTCTGCGGGCATTACTAGCAGCTCAGCATCGGCACTAACGCTGCGCGCTGCCAATGCGGCTAGTGCAAGCGCGGGGGCAGTGTTTCGCCCACAGGGCTCTAAAATAATCTGTGTATTTTGCTGGCCTATTTGGTGCATCTGCTCTGCGACCAAAAACCGATGCTCTTCGTTACACACTACGATCGGTGTGCCGGTATCTTCGACATTATTTAGACGATGCGCTGCTTCCTGTAATAGGCTGCGGTCTTCCTTGTGCAGGTTTAAAAACTGCTTGGGATAGTGCTCGCGTGACACAGGCCAGAGTCGTGAACCTGAACCACCAGATAGGATAACGGGGAAAATCATACATCCTCCTTGAAAACATATATCTTTTGATAAGCCGTCGCGGGCATTGGTATAGCGAGCTACTTAAGGCTGGGTGTTGATAAATCCGCGGGTTAACGTCATCGCTAAAATTTTCAAATCAAACCCCAACGACCAACGCTCTATGTAGTAAAGGTCGTATTCGACACGCTTTTGCATCAGCTTTACGTCGTCGGTAATACCGCGCAGGCCGTTCACCTGTGCCCACCCAGTCATGCCGGGTTTCACTCGGTGCCGTTGCATATAGATATCAATACGGTCCTTGTAATGGTCGTTGTGGTCCATGGCATGTGGCCTTGGCCCAACTAACGACATGCGGCCTTGTAGGACGTTATAGAGCTGTGGAAGTTCATCTAAGCTGGTGCGCCGCAGAAAGCTACCCAGACGCGTGATACGCTGATCAGCGTGTGTTGCTTGCTGTGTCGTGCTGCTGTTATGTGGCTTCATGGTTCGGAATTTGTAGATTTTGAAGCATTTACCATCCAAGCCGTGTCGTTCTTGTTTAAACAGCACAGGGCCGCCCATTTGCCATTTTATGGCAATAGCAACCGCTACCATGACAGGCGAAAAGATGATAAACAGCACTAAGCCTAACAGCCGATCTTCCAGTGCTTTGACTATCCTCATCGGCCCATTAAGGGGGGTGTAGTTGAGCTCCAGGGAGTAGAGCCCTGCTACTTGAGCAATACGATGATTCAGTAAGCGAACATCTGGTAGGTCTGGAAAGAAGCGGATGGTAGTAGGAATACCCGCAAACAGGCTCATGAGCTGGCGAACACGATCACCTTCTACCAGGGAGTAGCCTAGCCATATTTCATCGAAAGAGCGCTGAAATATGTTGTGAGTGGCAAAGGCTTCCATCTCTGAAATAAACGCTTCATCGCCGGTGTCGATGTGGTGGCCGACAATTAAATACCCAGCCTGAGGTTGCTCAACGACGCGTTTTTCCAACAGTGCAATATTGTCAGGAACCCCAACCACCAAGACCCGCTTAAGGTTTCTACCTGATGAGCGGACGTGACGAAGATAGCCGTATAGCGCGGTGCGCACCGCGCTTCCAATAAACAGCACCGTTAGCGCCGTTAGCCCCATCCATAGCCGAGAAAAACTAGACGTTGTTTGGGTAGCCACCAAAAGAAGACTAATCAGCCCTATCGCGGCAATCCAGCTTAAACCATAGGTGCCTAACATGGTGTAGAGGCTGCGACCGCGCCATGGTTGGTATAAGCCGATCAGCTCCCCTACTGCGGGAAGTAGCAAGCTGCCAATGACGATGAGAAAAAGATAATCATCGCTTACCGCCGTCACATGAGGCATTAACCATAGCGTGGTAAGCGAAACGAGCATGGCGATAGCTGCATCAAAACAGCGCATGGCACGCCTGAGCCAATCGTTACTTTGGGTACCTTTTGTTACAGCCATGCCGTCATTGTGTCCCTAGATTGCGCCATCAACTACTGTTAATGATGCTAGCAGGTTCATAACGCCTGATAAGTCATCGCTGCTTAGCTCACCTACCGCTGACTGTAGCGCTAGGCTATCCAGGGCATACTCGCCAATGGTGTCTACGTACTGTATGCGTTGGTCAAACAGGCTTGCGCGGGCATCCAGTACGTCGACCAAATCGCGTAGGCCAAGCTGTTCGCCACGTTCGGCAGCTTCCAGAAACAGCTCGCTAGAGGCGATGGCCTGTTTCAGCGCTTCAATACGGCGTACGTGGCCATTTAATGAGCGTAGCCGCTGGCGTACTTCTTGTACCGCTAAATTGCGCTGGTTATCAAACGCTGCTTGGCTGGCATCAATGCGCCGTTCACCCTGGCGCACACTGGCGGTAGTGTAACCCCCTCGGTAAATGGGCACGCTCATCTCTACGCTAGCGCGGTAGTCCTCGCTCTCCCTTAGCTCATCGTCGCTTTGGCGGTCAGAGTAGCTGAGGTTGAGGTTTAGCTCGGGGTAGTAGCCTGCTCGGCGGGTGCTTGCATCAGCTTCAGAAATGCGCTGCTCTTGATGGGCAAGCAACACGTCTAAATTTTGGCCGGTGCGGGCAATCCAGTCATCCTGGCTGCCCCATTCGTTTTGCAGGGTCACTTCTGATAGCTCCCCTACTGCTAGGCCACGGAACTCGGGCAGCGTGCCGGTCAGCCGTTCCAGGGTGCTTAGGGCGTTATCCAGCTCGTTCTCTGCCAGCACGGCATCCGATATTGCTTGGTCTAGGCGCGATTGAGCTTCCAGCAGGTTAATGCGGTCGCCTACGCCTAAATCAAAGGCTCGCTGTGCTTGGCGCACCTGCAGCTCTAACGACTCCTGCTGGGATTCCAACAACCCCAAACGCTGGGAGGCGAGATACGCTTGTATGTAAGCTTCGCTTACTTGCAGGGCGAGATCACGCTCCACCACAGCGAGCTGGAGTTCTGCAGCATCTACTTGGGCATTGGCGACATCCATACCGCGCCAGCGCTCTAGGCTGAACAGCGGCTGCTGTAGCTGCAGCTGCCAATACTCTTCTTCTATCTCTCCTGGGCGCTGGGCAGGCTGGTCGAGGCCAAAATCATCAGGTGAAGTTTGAATATTGGTGGAGTCTTGCCATAGGTAGCCGCCGGTGGCGCTGACTTGCGGCAGCAGCTGCGAGCGCGCCATAGGAACTTCTTCCCGCGTGGCGGCTAGCTCATAGCGCTGGCGAGAGAGGTCGGCGTCGTTCTCTAGCGCACGGGCAAACAACCCAGGCAGCGAGGGTAGCACTGCGGGCAGCTCACTGTTTTGCTCTAGGGCGGCTAGCTCGGCCATGGCCTCGTTGCCTGCGGGCGGGTCTTGCTGGGCGTGGGCATAAGGTGCCGCCAGCATGCCGATAGCCAGTGCCAACGGAGTGAGGCGTGTTAGCGTCCGTGTCATTAGTCCTCCCGTAGGGCGCGTGCCAGCATATCGGTGATGGGCTTGGCGATGTAGCTGGCGAAGGTGCGTTCACCGGTGCGGATCATCACTTCAGCCGGCATACCCGAGAGCAGTTGCATGTGTTCGTTCATTTGCGTGTAGCCCTCTTCGGTCACGCGAACCCGCGCACGGTAGTAGCGCTCGCCGGTGGCTTCATCTTCAAAGCTGTCGGCACTGACGTGGATCACTTCGCCGTCAATGACATCGGTCAGCCGCTGGTTGAAGGCGCTAAAGCGGATCTCGGCAAACTGGCCGATGTAGATGTTGTCGATGTCGCGGGTGGGAATGCGGGCTTCCACCACAAAGCCGTCGTTAGAGGGCACCACATCCATGATGGTATCGCCGCCGCGAATGACTGCGCCTACCGTATGCACTTGGCGGCCTACCACGGTGCCGGATACCGGGGCGGTAATCACGGTGCGTTCTACTTGGTCGCTCAGCGAGACGATTTGCTCTTCGGCTTGGGCAATTTGCGCCTGAGCTTCCCGCAGCTGTTCGCCCACTTCTTTTTGAAACTCTTGCTGCTGAATCTCTTTCTGCATGCGGTTTTCGCTGATTTGCGAACGCAGCTGGGCGATGTTGGCGCGGAACTCGGCGTTGTCGCCTTCGTACTGCAACACTTGGCGCTCTAGCTCGCGTAGGCGCTGGTTGTCGCCCAGGCCTTCACGGTAAAGCGAGCGGAAGTCTTCTGCTTCCGAGCGTAGCGAGGAGATACGCTGGGTATTCACCGAAATGCGCTGCTCTAGCCCGTCGATTTGTTCCTGCATCTGGATGATCTGCTCATCCAAGGATTCCAGCGTACTGATCAGCGATTGGCGGCGCGCCGTGAACAGGCTTTGCTGTACGGCAATCACCTGTTGCACGCGTGGGTTGTCGGCGTCTTTGATATCTTCAGGAATCACCATCATTTCTGCCCCTTCCTGCTCAGCTAGCAGACGGGCTTCCATGGCGCGGTTGATCAGGTATTGCGAGCGGGCAATTTCCAGCTGTGAACGCGCTTGGGTGTCGCTTAATACAAGCAGCGTGTCGCCTGCTTGCACTTTGTCGCCGTCTTCTACCGGCAGTTCGCGCACAATGCCGCCTTCAAGGTGCTGTACGGTCCGCTTGAAGGATTCGATAGAGACACTGCCAGGCGCCACCACGGCAATCGCCAGCGAGGCCGTTATTGACCACAGAACAAAACCGCCCAGGGCAATTAGCAGAATGCCATACCCTAACCTGCGGTAGCCTTTGTCGCTGGTGGGTAGCTTTTCTGAGGCTTCACCATCAATCGTGGCGGGGCCGTTGGGGGTAACGTCTATTTCTTGGTTCGCGGGTAGGTTGCGTTGGTCATTGCTCATGTTACTTCTCCTCGCCTCCGCGACCGCCGGAAATCGCTGAAAGCCGTGCTGAATTCTGCTGGCTAACTTGAGAGCGTGGCTTTTTGGCAAATTGGGCTAGCACTTGGTCGCGGGGGCCAAACATGCTGACCTGGCCTTCTTTCATTACCAATAGTTTATCCATACTTTTCAGTACGCTGGTGCGGTGGCTAATCACAAATAGCGTGGTGCCTTCCGCTTTTAGCTGGGCAATGGTTTGTGCCAGAGCGCGCTCGCCTGCGTCATCCAGGTTGGCGTTGGGTTCGTCCAGTACGATCAGCACCGGGTTGCCGTAAAGCGCACGGGCAAGCCCAACACGCTGGCGCTGGCCGCCGGATAGCGCGCCGCTGGTGGAGGAAATGATGGTGTCGTAACCATTCGACAGCTCCAGAATCATTTCATGGACGCCCGCTTTCTTGGCGGCATCGACCACTTTCTGCGGGTCTATCTCGCCAAAGCGGGCGATGTTTTCACTAATCGTGCCGTCGAACAGCTCGATATCCTGGGGCAGGTAGCCGATGTAGGGGCCAATTTCATCGCGGTTGTACTGGGTAATAACACCGCCATCTAAGCGTACATCGCCCACTTGCGAGGGCCAGATACCTAACAGCACCCGCGCCAGAGTCGATTTACCAGCCGCACTTGGGCCGATAATGCCGACGTGTTCACCTTTAGGTACGGAGAAGTTAATACCGCGAATGGTCGCCATGCGGGCACCGGGGGGTGCTGCGGCTACGCCTTCCAGGGCTACTTCACCTTTAGGCGCGGGTAGCGACATTTTGCGCTGCTCGCTGGGGATTTGTGTTAGCAGTTCGTTTAGGCGCTCGTAGGAGCCACGGGCGCCAACGAACCCCTTCCAGCCGCCGATCATTTGGTCGATAGGTGCTAGTGCCCGCCCCATCAGGATCGAGCCTGCAATCATCATACCGGGGGTCATTTCGCCTCTTAACACCAGCAGTGCCCCTAAGCCCAGGATGAGCGATTGAAACATCAGGCGGAGTATTTTGGAGGTGTTGGTTAACGCACCGGCACGGTCGCTGGCTTGGGACTGCTTGGATAGAAACTCGTGATGCTTTTTCGACCAGCGCCCCATAATGCCGGGCAACATGCCCATGGCGTGCAGCACTTCGGCGTTGCGCAGGTTTGAGTTAGCTAGATTCTGAGCTTGAATATGCTCGCTGTTGGCGTCTGCGAGGAGTTTTTTGGTGGCCTTTTCGTTGGCAATGGCCAGCGCTAGCAAGATGACCCCCGCGCAGGTGGCAAACACGCCCAGCCAGGGGTGGAATAGAAACAGTACGCCCAGGTAAACCGGCACCCAGGGGGCGTCAAAAAAGGCAAACAGGCCGTTGCCGGTCAGAAACTGGCGCAGGCTGGTTAGGTCGTTCAGCGGTTGGGCACTTTGGCTGCCTTGTGCGACCAAACTGCGGCGGAACATGGCACTGTAAAGGCGCTCGTTAATGGCGGTATCTAGCCGGTTGCCTACCCGCACCAGCATCCGCGAGCGTACCAACTCCAGCCCGCCCATAATCATAAACAGGAACACCACTACCAAAGTGAGCATGAGCAGGGTGTCGAAACTTTGGGTAGTGAGTACGCGGTCGTACACTTGGAGCATGTACATCGGCGGCACTAACATCAGTAAGTTGACAAACATACTGAAAAAACCGACCGATACAAACGAACCTTTGCAGGCTTTTAGCGCGCGCTGCAGATCCGTTGCTTCCTGTTGCTTTGCCATGAAGGGGTCACCGTTGAATCGAAAAGGCGTCAAGTGCAGGTAAAACTAATCGCGGCAGCATAACAGAAATGCCCTTCCTGGGGGTAGGGGCACGCTTTAAGACAGCCTTTTAAGTCACCAATAAGACGCCATATACTGCCTATGTTGGCATTATTAATTGGCTTTAGCCATAAAGTGCCAGGCTTTCATCAGGCTCGGCAATGCCAACCATTACAGCACCTTGGTCAACGCCTGATGCTAATTGCTACCCAATATGCTTTACCCGCTGCATTTGCTTCGCGCTCAAGAAGAAACAGCGCAAGCAATCGAGGCTGGTGAACTCTGGCTAACTGAAGGCATGTAATATGGCCGTATTCTTAGATATAAAAAACGATGCTTTAACGAGCAAGACCTCACCCCGTAAGGTAAGGTCTTGCTCCATCGTTTGCGGGCTTACCGCTGAGACAGGTTATATCATGCGATGAAGTCCCACTGGGTATCTATCAGGTCGTGGGTACGCATTTCCTCGGACGCCATGAACCCCCCGGCAACATCACGTAGTGATGAGCCATTTTCAAGCTCGTTTGCCCAATATGCTTTGCCCGGCGCATCGGCCTCACGGCCAAGCAGTGATTGGTAGAGCGTGTCCAGCACGCCATCGGTGCCATCGACCGCTAGATTGAGGTCTTGATCCGCTTCCGATGAGGTCATGAACAGCATGGCCACATCCGCTCGACTCAAGCCTTCAGCATGCTGCTTCGCCCAGTACTGTACTCCTTCCACATCACCTTGGCGCCCCAACACCTGGTCGTAAAGCCCGGTGATCCAGGCTAGGTCGTCATCGTAGGTGATGCTTTCCTCGCCATCGGCGAAGCTTAAGATCTCGATGTTGACCAGCTTGTCGATATCATTCGCATCATTCTTAGCCTGTACGGTAATGACGCCATGCTCCTGCGTGACGATATAGTCGTCGCGGTTGCCGTCATAACGCGCCTTATCGGTATCGTTGCCGCCGTGCAGCAGATCGGCGTCGGCACCACCAAACAGCTCGTCGTTGCCACTTCCCCCGAAGAGACGATCATCGCCGCCTTTGGAGCCGACGACATCATCACCGCCGCCGCCATAGAGAACGTCATCATCTTCACCCAACACGATGTACTGAGCATTGTCGTCGCCGGTGACCACGTTGCGACCTGTGCCGCCGATCACTTGCGCTTCGCCAACGATGGCGGCAAAGTTCACATCGTCAAGCTGCAGTACCGTACCGCTTGGTAGGCTGGAGGCATCGATAACTAGCGCTTCCTGCTGGTTACCGGTTTGACTTTCACCTGCTCCGGTGATGGTGATGGGGCTGCCGAGCTGGGCACCCTCGGCCACTGTCGGCGTCACTGTCTTAACGAAGAGCTGGCTGTCCTCGGGCAGCTCGTTCAGGAAGGATTGCCCAATGCCGGTCATCTCTTCCTGCGGCGCCGAGTTCTCGGGTGTCTTCTGCTGGATACGGGTGATGAGATCGTTCAATGCATCCTGCTTCGATAGACGCGTTGGTGCCCCTTCTGCCCGCATGCCAACGCCTGTCGGCAGGCCGACTTTCAGTGCCGGGGTATCCACGCCTTCGTCCTGAGCCAGCGGAACGTCGGCAAGACTACCATTCTCGGTGTTCGGGTCGTCTTCACGCGTTTCATCGGTGGGCACTATCTCGGTCACTTCCTGAGTGCGGCCATTCGTGGTAGTGGTGCTCTTATTCACCGTCGCACCGTCCACTTTGGAGGTTCTGCTGTTGGTGGGGGTACCGCCGCCGCTAGAAGGCGGTGCGGTCCAGGTGATGTCGCTGTCTTCACCATTATCTGCCACGACAAAATTGTCGTTGCTTATGCCGTTCAAGGTGATGGCAAAATCACTGCCTTTATAACCCGTATCCTCAAAATCACCGTCTTTGTTGCCATCAACTTTTAGTACACCTTTTTCAAAAGCAAGGTGTTCATCGGTAAGGCCTGTCATGCCGGTAATTCGGATGGTATCGCCCTCACCAAAGTCAGTGATAGTGTCGTTATCCAGGTCGTGGGCATCCCCCAGGAACAGATCATCACCTGCGCCGCCGGTAAGAGTATCGGGACTATAGCCGCTGGTGAAAATGTCCTCCCCGACACCGCCGACAAAGGTGTCGATTCGCTCGTCGGCCCCCTTAAACGCTGTACCGGTGGTGTTGGTGGTCGTGACACGGCTAATATATTCAAGTCGCGTGCTCGACAGATCTATCTCTTTTTGCGTTGTACGCAAGGTGTTGTCATGGCCCTCAACAGCGGCAAAACCGCCTACGGAGACATCGGCCTCTACGGTCCCCACGGACCCCACGGTGATGGTGGCGTCGCCCTCATAAGTGGTTTGCACCTTCCCAAAGTTTTTGACGGTCAGCCCTGACAGGTCGAAGTCGGCTTCTTCCGAAAGCAGCGTGCCTTGTCCGCTGTTGTCCCGAAGGGTATCCAGCTGCGACAGCACCGCAGCGTCAACGATCAGCTCCCTGATATGCTGAGAAGGCATGTACATAGGGGGAGCAATCGGCGCTGAGGGTTCGGTATTCAGGCTCGTGGAAGCTGCCGTCATCACCTGCTGCATTTCGTTGATGGCCAGGGTATCGATATGCGTGAAGATCTTGCCACGAGCATCCGCTGTTGTGGACGATTCAGAATTTGGCTCGGTGGTTGCGACGCTCACGGGTTGATATTCAATCGCATTGCGGATATTGAGGGTATCCTCGTCATCAGCATCCACATGCCTGAAGTTCTTCAACTCCTGGTTGTTGAACTGCTCTGCCGAGACGGTGGTGCTGGCGGCACCGGCATGAGTGTTTTCTAGCGTATCCCAATTGATCAGCGTTGCACGGGAAACGTCCAAACTCGCACCTTCGGACTGAAAGATATCGACGCCATCCGTATCCGCGGTCTTGAAGGTGGTCGCGTCAAGTGTTGCCGGGGCGGGGGGCATGGTAGAGGTCTGTGTCTCTACAGCCATTATGGGCTCAGGTCCATGCGCTGTTGCCTTGACGGCTAGGGTGGTGTCACCTGAACTGGTCAGGTTGAGCGAGTCGACGCCGTACAGCGATATATTGGATGCATCCACTGTCGCACCGGCAATATTCAGCGTGAGACCCTCAGTGCCAAAAAAACCAATATGAGGCGCGTTAACCAAAACAACCATGCTTCCTTCGCTGGAGGCGTTATTGACCATAGCAACCTGCTCGGCGGACAGCGTCATGGTGGCGTTGGGTTTTGTAGATGCCAAGCCGTTAAAGCCTGAGAGGGTTTTGTTGGTAAAATCCAGTGTCTCTGCGTCCACAAACAGCGATGTCTTGCCGTTCCCCTTCAGGGTCGTGAAATCGTTCCAGCCATTTTCTTCGTTCAGAGTCACCTGCACAACATCAGAGCTCGCGACCTCAAGGGTGCTGACATTCTGTACTACCGTTGCTGGGGCGCTAAAATCTGCTCCAAGTTGTTCGTTACCGGCAAGCACGACTGTGTTATTGGCACCAACGCCATCAATAGTGGAGCCGGCCAGATGGCCAAGTTTAGTCACCACAATGGTGTTGTCTGCGTCGCTGGCCGTCTGGCTGTTGTCGATGAAGTTACCTGTCTTGGTATTGAAGGTGTTACCGTTAGTATAAAGTGCATCCGGGTCCACGGTAGTGAATTCATAGATACCATCGCCCACGGCACTGATGGCATTGCCCGCAGCATCGATCAGGGCATTGGCGTCGATCTCCACACGCAGGCGGGTCTCGCCAGGCAGATCCTGCGTCGGGGTCAGGGTTAGTGTGGTGGTGCCATCGCCGGTTACTGCATTACCAACATCGTTGGGAACAAAGGTCTCTACCGTATCCCCGTTATCGTCCTTGACGAGGCGGATTTCACCAGCGGCGAAAGTGACGGCTTCGTTAAATACCAGATCAATCGAGGCATCCACTGCTACCGGGTTGGCGCCATTTTTGGGATCGGAGCCCTCAGCATTCAGTTTCGGGGCGGTGGTATCAATGGTCACGGCCAACGCATCGGTGGCGGCTGAGATGTCGCCTTCCGCATCCGTCTGCACGGCATGAATGCTGTAGTCACCGTCCGCCAGGGCGCTTTCGGCGGTGATAGAGTAATCTATTGAATCGCCGCTCAGCTCCTGAGTGCCGATCAGGGTATCGGTGCCTTCATCATAGGTCTGATTATTATTGGTATCGGCGAACACGGTGACCGTGTGGCCATCGTCACCCGTGCCGGTAAAGGTGGGTGTGGTGTTGCTGGTGTTGTTATCGCTGTCGCTGGAACCGGTGTCGCTCGCGCTGGCGAGGTCAGGTTGGCTGGGGGCCGGTACGGGAGGCGGCAAAGTAATCTCAGTGTCACCGTCCACGTAATTCGTGGAAATACTACCGACCACCCCTTCTAGTTTTAACTGGGAGTTGTCGAACTCAAGAACGCCGTTGGTTAAGGTGGCGTCCGAGAAATCTCCGCCGGTGATCCTAATTGTGTCGCCAGCGGAAAAGTCGATAATGGTGTCGCCATTCAGCTCGTCAGAGGTTCCAAAAAACACATCATCACCGTCGCCTCCAGTGAGAATATCCTTCCCCTCCCTGCCATTCAGCCTGTCATTGCCGCTTCCACCTTTTAAGATATCCCCTAAGGCCCCTCCCTCGAAATCAACCGGGGAGGACTGACTACTCCAATCGGCCTTAATTGCAGTACTTTTAGTGGGCATGTTAGAAATGGCTTGAGAATCAACAAAATTATACTGATCATACTGATTAACTTTTGCTATAAAGAATCCAGACGACGACGAGGTGATCTCTATGGTGGCATTTTGCCATTCTGCCCAATCAGCCAACTTGGTGGCCTCCCCCATATCGTCCTGATAATAAACGGTGCTTCCGCTGTCACCATCCCCAAAACTAACGTCTTTTTTATACTCAAAAACACCCGCCATGTTTAACCCCGATTCTGTTGATCTTGTTATGCCCTGCCCAGAGTGAGGGTAGAGCGCTTCTATCAATTGGCTTACCATGCCAACGTATGAGAAAGGCGGTGCCTTCCTACTTTTTAATGAATCATAATGAAAAAAAACACACGTTAGCTGACAAAACCTGACATTCCTGATTTTTTCTTTGTGTTCTGGTAGGTTTTGGCTTTTATCCGGCTGATTTTCTGATCATGCATCTCTTGTTAATCGAAGACGAAACCGAAACCTTGGAGGCGCTGGCCAGCTACCTGCGTCTGCATGGCTGGGTGGTGCATGAGGCTCCCACCCTGCAAGAAGCCGACTATTTTTTGCAGCACGCACCGGTGGAGATGGTTGTTCTTGACATTGAGTTACCGGATGGCTGTGGCTTGAACTGGCTACAGCAGAATGCAGCCACAGTAAGAAACGCCGGGGTGATTATTGTCTCGGCGCACCATCAGGAAAGCACACGCTTAAAAGGGCTTTCGTTAGGGGCGGATGTGTTTTTGCGTAAGCCGCTGGCGGCCAGGGAGCTGGCCCTGCAATTGGAAAACCTGCATGCCCGCCTGCGTCACTGGCAAAAGGCTAGCAATACGGCGGCCTACTGGTCATTAGAACCCTCTCAATGGCAGCTCACCAGCCCGGAAGGGCGCCGCGTTTCCCTCACGCTCTCTGAGATTCGCTTGCTAAAAACAGTGGCCCACTGGGCCGGGCAGCCCGTGGCCCGGCCGGAGATTATCAAGGGCCTAGAGGCCGACCCGGTGCATTACGATGAACGGCGGCTGGAAACCCTGGTACGTCGCTTACGGCAAAAAGTACGTGAGGGGACTGGTGGTCAATCCTTACCGCTGATTACGGTGCGCGGCGTCGGCTATGCCTTAAAAGCGGAGATACAGGTTGTGGATGAGTAAGCAGGCTGTGAATGAATAGGCGGGCAGTGAAACTCTGTTGGCTGTTGTCACTTATGGTGTGGGTGTGCTGGGTAGTGCCGGTGTCGGCAGAGCCCCTGCGCCTTAAAGAGACCGATAAGGTGTACTCACTCAACGCCCACCTGTCCTATAGCTTGATGCCAAACGACACCACCGTCGCTGAGGTAGCAGAGCAACGTCAGGCATTTCAGCCGCATACAGATGCCAACGTATTGAACCTAGGCTACAGCGCCCAGGCCCTCTGGCTGCACTTTTCTATCCACAACCCCGGCGCTCTTGCTGCATGGATTCTCGAATACGGTTACTACCCGCCGACAACCTTTGAGCTCTACCTGAGAGGGGATGCAGGCGACTACCAACGCGTGGATCTAGCCGCAAACCAATGGCCCAGCCGTTATCTGGCTTATGACCTGCCCCTGCAACCCGGTGTTAACGAATTCTTTCTGAAAATTCAGACCAGCGCCTCCTTGACGATGCCCTTAACACTCAGCTCGCAAAAAACCTTTGCCGCCAACAAACAGGGTTTTTACTTTACCCAGGCGCTGTACTTTGGCTGGGTCGCTAGTTTGATTTTGTACAACCTGTTTTTATTTTTCTCTTTGCGCGACCGACGCTTTGGCTACTACGTACTCTTTGCTAGCTCGCTAGCGTCGGCCTTGGCCTTTTACTATGGCTTTCCTCAGCAATGGCTAGGGCTAGAGTACGGCAATACCACCACCATTTTGGGCACGGTGTTATTCAATCTGGCGTCTTTGTTTGCCATCATTTTTGCCCGTCGGTTTTTAAACACCCCCGCTCACGCCCCTTTTGGAGACAGGGTATTACTGCTGATCTCCTTGTTCTTTTTAACATCCATCGTGACCGTGCTGATATGGCCAGAATCCACCACACCCTCCTGGCTGTTGAGCCTGGGTGCCCCGGTCGGGGCCATTATTGCCATGGTCATCGCGTTGCTTTGTTTGATCCGTGGTTATAAACAGGCCCGTTTTTTCCTGATCGCTTGGTCAGCGCTGCTGCTGGCCAGTGTAGTGGCGTCTCTGCGTAATTTTGGCTGGGTCGATACTACCCCGCTGACGTCTTACAGTATCCAGATTGGTTCGGCGATTGAGATGCTGTTTCTGGCCATTGCTCTGGCTGATTCCATGCGCATTGAACGCGTGGAGCGTGAGCGTATCCAGCAAGCGTCGCTGCAAGATAGCTTGGCAAATCAAAAAGTGCTGACCAGCCAACAATCGGTACTAGAGCAAAAGGTGATTAAACGCACCCAGAACATTCAGGCATCGCTGTTCAAGGCACAAAGCGCGTTCAAAACCTACATGCGCTTTGGCGCGATGATTTCACATGAGTTCAAGAATCCCTTAAACGCGATTCTCAATCAGATTGAAACGCTGAATCTGGAACGTCAGCATGGTATTGACCAATCAGAAAAACGACTGACCTCCATTGAAGGCCAGGCCAAACGGCTGAAAACCCTGTTTGAACATTGGCTTTCCACCGATCAGCTGATTAGCGGCCAGCTGTCCGTCGATTTTAAAACGGTCACCTTGCAGCCCTGGCTAGGGGAAACAAGAGAGTTAATCGAAAGCATCCATGCCGATCGGGCGTTTGAGTTTCATCTGATGGTTAACCCAGCCGACGAGGCTGTTATGGATGCCACCTTGGTGCAAATTGCCCTGTTCAATTTGGTGGATAACGCTTGCCGCTATTCACCGGAAGACGCCAGCATCCGTATGCTGGCTCAGGTGACAAACCAGAAGCTGTCGCTTGAAGTGGTCAATACCCCCAGCCACCCCATGACGGAAGAGCAGCTTAACGAAAGCTTGGGTGCCTACTGCACGTTCTCAAATAAACAAAAGGACAGCACGGGGTTAGGCCTATCACTGGTCGGCTTGATTGCCGAAACGCACGAAGGCTCCTTGGATGCCCACTTGCTGGATGAAGGTAAGGTGCGCTTTGTCATGTGTTTACCGGTGGTTTTCAATAGCGATGAAGCTAGGCGCATTTAGCAAGCTACCACCGCCCCCTTCCCTTTTTAGTTTAGGTACTTTTTAGTTCAAGTACTTTTTACTTTAGGCATTGCTACTATTGATTTAGCTTACCTATGCAACAGTGGCGAAAGCGTGACGCTTTCACGACAACTCATTGTCATTGCATAGCGCCAACGGGTAAGGGTGTTAAACTTATTATTTATGCTTTCGATAATGGCGACTGATCCATATTGCACAGGGAGATTCATGTTGAGTTTATCTCGATCTACTTCCGAGATTATTAATCAAAGCGGCATCGCCTTTGGCACTAGCGGTGCCCGTGGTTTGGTGGAACAGTTCACCGATGAGGTATGCGCGGCCTTTACCGTGGCATTTATTTCAGCCATGCAGCGTTCGTTTACGTTTGAGCGCATTGCCCTGGGGTTGGACCGCCGCCCGAGCAGCCCTGGCATGGCTGCCGCTTGCACCAGCGCCGCCAAGGCGATGGGATTGGCAGTGGATGATTATGGCGTGCTGCCTACGCCCGCCCTAGCGCTTAAGGCCATGGCCGATGGCATTCCGTGCATTATGATTACCGGCAGCCACATTCCCTTCGACCGTAACGGAATTAAGTTTTACCGCCCGGATGGTGAGATTAGCAAAGAGGATGAAGCGGCTATTTTGCAGGCCGATGCGACCATGCCTTCACTCGCTGCCGTTGAGCGCAATGAGGTATCGGATGCCGCTAACCAAGCCTATGCGGAGCGCTTTGCCACTTGGTTCCCTGGTGAGCCGCTAAAAGGCTGGCGGGTTGGCCTTTACCAGCATTCAGCAGCGGGCCGTGATCTAAACGCGCATATTTTGGAAACGCTGGGGGCGGAAGTGATAGCGCTAGGCCGCAGCGATGCCTTTGTACCGGTTGATACCGAAGCGGTCAGTGAAGAAGATCAAGCCAAAGGGCGCGCTTGGGCAAAACAGCATCATTTACATGCCCTACTCTCCACCGATGGCGATGGCGATAGGCCATTAGTGGGCGATGAAACGGGCACTTGGCAGCGTGGCGATATCGTGGGGCTGTTATGCGCTAGCGCATTGAATATTGAGGCACTGGCAGTGCCGGTGAGTTGTAATACTGTCATTGAGCAGTGCGGTGCTTTTAAGAAAGTCGCGCGCACACGCATTGGCTCCCCTTATGTATTGGCGGGCATGGCAGCGCTTTCAGCAGACTTTAACCGCGTGGCAGGTTTTGAGGCGAACGGTGGCTTCTTGCTCGGCAGCACGCTGGAGGAGGATAACCGCCAGCTCGCAGCATTACCCACCCGCGACGCCCTGCTGCCTGCACTCACGCTAATGGTAATAGCAGCTGAAAAAGCGGTTCCGCTCTCTCAGCTATTCGCTGAATTGCCTGCCCGATATACGGCGAGTGATCGCTTAAAGGAGTTCCCCACCGAGAAAAGCCGTGAGCTGTTGGCTGAGTGGGAAGCCTCCCCAGCTACCTTAGTGCAAGTACTAGGGTTAGAGGCATCAGTGGCCCATATTGATACCACCGATGGCCTTCGCGCTACGCTGGATAATGGGGATATCGTTCACCTTCGCCCTTCGGGTAATGCCCCTGAGCTGCGCTGTTACTGTGAATCTGATGAACAGGCCAAAGCCTCTTCATTAGTGCAAAAGTGTTTGCGGGCGCTAGCCACCCTTCCGCTTTAAGTCAGCCAACAAAAAACGGGCACCCTGTGAGTAATGCCAGTCAGTTAAGAGTTTCACCAATGAGCTGACAATGCGATATTCCGGTATCAGTGATTCTCTGATACCGGATTTTTATGCATTTTAGT
>NZ_JBITWC010000033.1:0-34527 GCF_044543515.1 Vreelandella lionensis
GAAGGGTCTTTGAGCATATCGGCCACCACTAAAAACGATACGCTTATCAAAGCAAAACCCTGGCCGAAGGGCCAGGGCTTTGTCAGCAGTCTGAAGCGCCACCGGAGCTCATCCGGTGGCGCTTTTAGTGGTTATCTATGTGGTGCAGTGAGTCATCACTACTGAGTCATCACTACATGGCTTAGCCCGCTTTCTGCTCAGGTATCACAGGCGCTGCCTTAAACCGCCTCATCAGCCCGTAATAGAATACCCCACCCAAGCCCGCGCCGATCAGCCAGCCATAGCCGCCTAAGCTGGCTAAAGCCGGTACCAATACGGTAGAGAGCGAGAACATTGCCGCCACGCCAAAGGCGATAAGAGCGCGAGTGTTCCAGCCGTTGACGTAGTAGTAAGCGCTGCCGGGGGCTGAGGAGAATAGCTCCTGCATATTGAGGTGCTGGCGTTTGATCAGGTAGTAGTCCACCACGATGATGCCGTAGAACGGCGCGACGATAGCGCCCAGCGCATTTACAAAGCCCGGCACGCCAATTTGGCTGATCACTGAGATCCATAGCGCACCCACGAAAAAGGCAATCACGGCGGTAATCAAGCCGCCCATCTTGAAGCTGATTTTGCTTGGGAACAGGTTAGCTAAGTCGTAGGCGGGGGGAATGAAGTTAGCGACGAGGTTAATACCCACCGTAGCGGCAAAGAAGGTGAGGGCAGCCACGATGGTCAGTGGCAGCGAATCGACGCGTTCCACAATATCCGCCGGGTTGGTTAGCGCTTCGCCAAACAGTACCAGCGTGCCTGCGGTAATAATCAGCGCAATAAACGAGAAGAACGCCACGTTCAAGGGCAGGCCCAGCAGGTTGCCCAGCTTCATCTGGCGCTCGGTTTTTACAAACCGGGTAAAGTCGCCGAAGTTGATCACCACTGCGGCGAAGTAGGCGACCATCGTACCCACAATGGCGAGAAACGCACCCAGGCCACCCTGCTCACCGTTGCCGCTGAAGATGGTGCCAATGGCGGGGAGCAGCTCGCTACCGGCTTGTACCCATACCACGATCATCAACACCACCATTACCACATAGACCAGTGGGCCTGCCCAGTTCAGGAAGTGTTTGATGCGCTCAATGCCCTGCCAAAAAATCGCGATCTGAAACAGCCACACGATGACGAACGAGAGCCACGCCACCCCGGAAAGGCCGAGGAACGTACCCCCGTTGCCCACGCCAAACAGCGCGGTGATCAGCAGGGCCACGGCGGTGGAGGCGAAGTAGGTCTGCACGCCGTACCAGAAAATACCCACGATAGCGCGCAGCATGGCGGGCAGGTTGGCACCACGCACGCCCATGCTGGCGCGCACCATGACCGGGAAGGGAATGCCGTATTTCACGCTGGGTTTGCCGGTCAGGTTGACCAGAAACATGACGATAATCCCGGCCAGAATAATCGCGGCCATTACGGCCCAGCCGTTTAGGCCATAAGAGAGGAACAGCGACGCCGCCAGGGTGTAGCCAAACAGGCTTTGAATATCGTTGGACCAGACGTTAAAAATCTCAAAGGCGCCCCAGGTGCGGTGCTCTGGCTTTAGCGGGGCGAGGTCTTCGTTATAGAGCGTTGGATCAATCTGCTGGATGTTTAGGTCGCTTTGGCTGGGTTGTTCATTCATTGCAAGGCTCTTTATCCGGAAATGGTCGCCTGCCACGCGAGGGTGGCAGGCGTTGGCAAGGCGAGTTACTGAGTGAATCGCTGGCAGGCGGGCCAGTGTTTCATCAGCAGGTAGTAGGTCAGTCCGGCAGGAATGAGGCTGGCATACCAAGAGACCGCCGAGAAAGAGAGCGCTGCGACAATACCTACCGCTGTCGCTATCAGCGCCGCTTGGTTAATGCCTTGATAGGGGCCGTTTTCATCGTAGAGCTTGCCGATATCCAGCGTGCGGCGGCGAATCACGTAGTAGTCCACCACCAGAATGGCGAAGATGGGGCCAAGGAAGGCAGAGTAGGTTTGTACAAAGAGCTGCAGGCCTGCGGCCGATTCCGGCTGCACCAGTTTCCAGGGGAAGGTGGCGAAGGCGAGCAGACCCACAATGACGGTGGCGACGGGGAATTTGAGCTTGAACACGTCCATCAGCACGTAGGTAGGTGGCACCACGTTATTCAGCACGTTGGTGGTCACCTGGGCGAAGGCGATAAACAGCAGGGTGATCATCAGCAGTGGCGTGTTATCCACCGCGTTGGCGAACACTTGGATGGGGTCGGCGGTGCCGGTGGCTTGCGACACCATGTAGCCAATTAGGCCCATAAACAGCGTGCAGGGCAGAATCGACATCGCGTAAATGGTGGTTAATAGCCCTTGGCCGGTGCCTTTTTTATGCTCCCGGGAGTAATCGCTCACATTCAGCATCATGGTGCTGTAGATGCCCAAAAACAGCATGGTGGCGCTCCAGAAGGGCATCCCCCAAGAGCCTTCCATGGTCAGCAGACTGGTGGAAAGCTCGTCACCGTAGCGCTGCACCGTGGCGTAGAACATGTACATCAGCGAGCAGAGAATAAAGGCGCTGCCGATATTTTCCAGCCACTTAATGCCCTGAAAGCCGAGTACCGAAAGGCCAATCTGCAAAAACTGGAAGGTAATAAAGTAGAAGATCAGGTTATCGAAGCCGAACAGCGTCGCCGACACCATGTTGAGGGCACCTGCGCCAATCTAGCTTTGAAAACCGTACCAGACGATGGCAGGAACGGCGCGCACCAAACCGGGAATACGCGTGCCGGTAAAACCGAATGCACTGCGTGCCTGCACCATAAATGGGATGCCGTATTTGTAGCCAGCAGCCCCATTAATGGCGAGCGCCACGCCAATCACAAAGCAGCCAATGGCGATGGCCAGGGTGGCTTGCAGCAGGTTGAGCGTGCCCACCACGCTTGAGCCCATGGCGAAGGTGCCGATAGAGACACACCCTCCGAACCAGGCTAAAAAGTAGGAGGTGCGCCCCATAATGCGGGTGCTTTGTGGAGCTAAGCTTTCGGCCCCAACGGCTTTGGCGGTGGCGGGGCTAGCCGCTCCCGGTACTGCATCTGAGGTAAGAGCAGAGGTTGAAGTGCTCATGTTACCGTCCTCGCAAGATTATCGATGTTATTGGTAACCTGGGCAGTTATCTGCCCAGGAGACGCTTGCGGCATGGCGTGCTAATGGCGGTATTCGTTATGTTGTTATCGTTTTTATGCTGCTTTTACGTGTTTCAGCTGCGTATGGGGGGCAGCGTCAGATTTGAAAAATCAGCAAACTTGCCAGTAAAGGCTTTTGGGCGCGGGTAATCTAAATCGCCGTATTTACTGGTATGTAAGCCCAGTCCCACGAGGGATTCGGCAAGCTTCAGCGCCGCACTTACCCCTTCCACCACGGGCAGGCCAACTTCGCGGCTAATGGCGTGGGTTAGGTTCGCCATACCGCCACAGCCCAGCACAATCGCGCCGATGCCATCCTCATCGCGGGCGCGGCAGCACTCTTGCACGATTCGGCTAAAGGCGGCGTCAGGGTGATCTTCTAAATCCAGCACCGGAATTTCCGCAGCGCGAATGCGGCGGCAGTGGTGGCTTAAGCCGTACTGCTCAAGAAGGTGCTCGGCAATAATGCCGGTACGGCCTAGCGTGGTCACAATCGAGAAGCGCGTGCTAATCAGGGTCGCCATGTGAAAGGCGGCTTCGGCAATGCCAATCACTGGGGCGCGGGTCAGCTCGCGGGCAGCCAGTAAGCCGGGGTCACCAAAGCAGGCCACTACGTAGGCATCAATATTGCCCTCGCGCTCGCCTTTCAGCACCTCTTCGGCCACGCCCACCGCGCTGACCGCTTCATCAAAGTGACTCTCGATAGAGATAGGGCCTGCGTCAGGCTGGGTGGCGCTGATGGTGGTCGATGGGGCGGCCAGTTGCTCGGCAGCGAGACGAATGGTGGCCGTCATGGCTGCCGTGGTGTTGGGGTTAATCAGTCGTATATGCACGTTGAGGCGCTCGCATGTAAACAATATTTTCTATCTTGTATACGAAAATAGGGCGCTTTTTTGATATGCGCAAGCCTTTTAACGCCTTGTTCAACTACGCAGAGAGTTGACCAATTGTTCAGGTTTCAATGGGTTAGCGCGAAAGTTATCTTAAAAGCGTCGATATCTCAGCTAATTAGCCCTGAGTTGAATTGCGATGGCCGTTCAAAATGGCTATTTTGTATACAAACTAAAACGCTCTGCCTTGTTGAAGGAGCCTGACCATGACGTCTCATTACCCTCGCGATTTAATCGGCTATGGCCGCACGCCGCCCCACGCTAACTGGCCAGGCAAGGCCAAAATCGCCGTTCAATTTGTGCTTAATTATGAGGAGGGCGGTGAGAACTGCGTGCTGCATGGGGATTCAGGCTCGGAGCAGTTTTTGTCCGAGATTATTGGTGCGGCCAGCTACCCAGACCGCCACCTGAGCATGGAGTCCATCTACGAATATGGCTCCCGCGCCGGCGTGTGGCGTATTCTGCGCGAGTTCGAGCGCCGCAGGTTGCCACTGACCGTATTTGGGGTGGCGATGGCGCTAGAGCGCCACCCGGATGTGGCCCAGGCGTTTAAAGAGCTTGGCCATGAAGTGGCGTGCCACGGCTACCGTTGGATTCACTACCAAGAAACCCCGGAGCATGTCGAACGTGAGCATCTGCAAAAAGCCATGGAGATCTTCCAGCGCTTGTACGGTGAAAAGCCTGAAGGCTGGTACACCGGGCGCGACAGCCCCAATACGCGCCGTTTAATTCTGGACGAAGGTGGTTTCCTTTACGACAGCGATTACTACGGCGACGACCTACCGTTCTGGACGAAGGTGAGCGATAGCGAGGGGGCTGAGCATAACCATCTGATCGTGCCTTACACCTTAGATACCAACGACATGCGCTTTGCTGCCCCGCAAGGTTTCAACACGGGGGATCACTTCTTTACCTACCTGCGCGACGCCTTTGATGTGCTGTATGCAGAAGGAGAAGAGGCGCCGAAAATGCTCTCAATCGGCATGCACTGCCGTTTGTTGGGCCGTCCGGGTCGCTTCCGCGCGCTGCAGCGCTTCTTAGACCATATTGAAGCCCACGACCGAGTGTGGGTGACACGCCGGGTGGACATCGCCCGCCACTGGGCGGAGCATCATCCGGCACCGACTCGTTAAAAGGCAGCATCATAATGAATAAAACGACTTACTACGCCCCCACCGGCGGGCACCCGCCGCAAACCCAGCTCACCGCTGACCGTGCGGTCTTTACCGAAGCCTACGCACTGATTCCCAAAGGGGTGATGCGCGATATCGTGACCAGCAACCTGCCGTTTTGGGAGGGCACTCGGTTATGGGTGCTGGCGCGTCCGCTGTCGGGATTTGCGGAAACCTTCTCCCAGTACATCATGGAAGTGCAGCCCGAGGGCGGTAGCGATAAGCCTGAGCTAGACCCCCAGGCGGAAGGCGTGTTGTTTATTGTGGAGGGTGAGTTAACGCTCACTTTAGCGGGCGAGCGTCATACGATGGGGCCGGGTGGCTATGCGTTTATTCCACCTGGCAGCCACTGGCAGGTGCGCAATGAAACCCGCGAGCCGGTGCGTTTCCACTGGGTGCGCAAAGCCTACGAGTATGTAGAAGGTCTGGAAGTGCCCAAAGCCTTCGTGACCAACGAACAGGAGATCGCACCGATCGAAATGCCGGGCACCGAAGGCCGCTGGGCAACGACGCGTTTTGTCGACCCCAACGACGTGCGCCACGATATGCACGTCAATATCGTTACCTTTCAGCCGGGTGGCGTGATTCCGTTTGATGAAACCCACGTGATGGAGCATGGCCTCTACGTACTTGAAGGCAAAGCGGTGTATCACTTGAACCAGCAATGGGTCGAAGTGGAAGCGGGCGACTTTATGTGGCTACGCGCCTTCTGCCCTCAGGCGTGCTACGCCGGCGGCCCTGGCCCGTTCCGCTACCTGTTGTACAAAGACGTTAACCGCCATGCGGCGCTCAAAATCTGAGTTGGGAAGCCCACCACAACTATCACTCGTTAGGATGATGCTATGTTAAATCTGACGGCAAAACCGCTGACGGCGGAGGCGTTTGCGCCCTTTGGAGACGTCATCGATGCCCGCACGTCCGCGTCGTTTCCGATTAACGCCGGGCGCACCCAGCGCCATCACGATCTCGCTAAGGTCGAAACTCTCGGTGAAAACGCCCACACGCTGATCAATATTTTTGTCAGCCAGCCAGTGACGCTGCCGCTCAATCTCACGTTTTTAGAGCGCCACCCCCAGGGCAGTCAGGCGTTTATGCCGCTGCATCAGGAGCGCTTTATCGTGGTGGTGGCACCGCCTGGCGATACCATTGCGCCAGACGAGGTGCAGGCGTTTGTGACCGACGGTCGCCAAGGGGTGAACTACCGCGCCGGTACTTGGCACGCGATTCAGTCGGTGTTGGAGCGCGAAGGGGAGTTTCTAGTGGTGGATCGCGGTGGGGATGGCAATAACTGTGATGAATATCCCCTGGATGTTACCGTCACTTTAGCGGAATAGCCCACCGCAAGTGCATGCGAGTGTCATCTTGGTTGGGTTATCCTGATAAGCTGACACTCTACTCTATGAACGGTTAGGACATTTATGAGCGCAAACACCCATATCCCCCTTCGTCGTACCAAAATTGTCGCGACCCTCGGCCCCGCCAGCGACCGTGAAGGCGTGCTGGAAGCCATGTTGAAAGCGGGGGTGGATGTGGTCCGCTTGAACTTTTCCCACGGCACGGCCGACGACCATCGTCGCCGCCTTGCCCGTGTGCGTGAAATCGCCGCTCAGCTAGGCCGCAGCGTGGCCGCGCTAGGTGATTTGCAAGGCCCCAAAATTCGCGTTGCCCGCTTTAAAGAGGGGGCGGTTTATTTAGAAGAGGGCCAGCCGTTTGTACTGGATATGGCCATGGACAGTGATGCCGGTGATATCCACGGCGTCGGCTGCGATTACAAAACCCTGGCCGACGATGTAACGGCGGGCGACCGCCTGCTGCTGGATGATGGCCGCGTGGTGCTGGATGTTACCCGCGTAGAGGGCAAGCAGGTACATACCGAGGTGGTGGTGGGCGGCAAGCTCTCTAATCATAAAGGCATTAACAAGCAGGGCGGCGGGCTATCTGCTCCCGCGCTGACAGAAAAAGATAAAACCGACCTGAAAACCGCCGTTGAGATTGGTGTCGATTATTTGGCGATCTCCTTCCCTCGTACTGCGGAAGATATGCTGGAAGCCCGCCGCCTGTTGGGCGAAGAGGGCAAGGAAATTGGCCTCGTTGCCAAAGTGGAGCGCGCCGAAGCCGTGGCCGATGACGCCACGCTGGATGGCATTATCGAAGCCTCCGAAGCGGTGATGGTTGCCCGTGGCGACCTCGGCGTGGAAATTGGCGATGCCAAACTGGTCGGCGTGCAAAAGCGCATGATTAAACGCGCCCGTTCGCTTAACCGCGCGGTCATTACCGCCACCCAAATGATGGAGAGCATGATCTCCGCGCCGCTGCCCACCCGCGCTGAAGTCTTCGACGTGGCTAACGCGGTGCTGGATGGCAGCGATGCGGTCATGCTCTCTGCGGAAACCGCCGCGGGCGACTACCCGCTGGAAACCGTAGAAGCGATGGCGCGTGTGTGCCTGGGTGCCGAGCGTGAGCGGGTCGCCCAAGAGTCGGGCCATCGTATCCACGAAGGCTTTACCCGCCCGGATGAAACCATTGCACTTTCGGCCATGTATGCCGCTAACCACATGAAAGGCGTGGTCGCGATTGCCTGCATGACCGCCTCTGGTTACACGCCGCTGATTGCCTCGCGCATTCGCTCGGGCTTGCCCATCGTCGGCCTGGCTCACAACCCGATTGCCCAGCGCCGTATGGCCATGTACCGCGGCGTGGTCTCACTTCCCTTCGATACCTCAGAAATGACCGCCACCGAGCTTAACGACCAAGCCCTTACGCTGTTGGTGAAGCAGGGCGTCGCCAAGCCGGGTGATCACGTCATCCTGACCCGTGGCGACCACATGAACGCCCACGGCGGCACCAACACCATGAAAGTGATGGCCATTACCGAGCAGCACGCCGAAAACGCGAAGGCGTAAACGAATGCGCGCACTGCTGCTCCTGTGCGGTTGGCTGCTAAGCGCGCCTGTGATGGCGGGCGCGCCCATTGTGGCGGCGGCGTCTAGCCTGCAGTTCGCCCTGGAGGAAGCTGCCGCCCAGTTTACCCAGCAGACCGGCCACGCGCTGCGGCTTAACTTCGGCTCCTCCGGCAACTTTCGTCGTCAAATCGCCCAGGGCGCGCCCTTCGAGCTGTTTTTGTCAGCAGATGAAGAGTTCGTTCAAGCGCTGTACGACGAGGGGTACGTGGATAACACGGGCGTGATTTACGCCCGAGGACGGCTAGCCTGGGTACAGCCGGCTGGCCGTTACTCCGTACCCAGTGAGCAAGCGCCGCTTGCCGGCGTGCAGGAGGCCATTGCCGCCTTGGCAGAGGGGCAGCGGCTGCGTATCGCCATTGCCAGCCCAGAACACGCCCCTTACGGCATGGCCGCCCGAGACGTGTTGCAAAAGGCGGGCCTTTGGGAAGCCAGCGAACCGCTGCGGGTTCAAGGGGAGAATGTCTCCCAGGCGATGCAGTTTGCCCTTTCCGACGAGGCTCGAGGTGGCTTAGTGGCTTACTCGCTAGCAGTTGCGCCCGCGCTAGCGGAGCGCAGCGAGGCGGTGTTGATGCCTGAAACGTGGCATACGCCGCTGCGCCAGCGCATGGTGTTAACGCCGCAGGCCGGAGAAGTGGCTCACGCGTTTTACGAGTGGCTGCAACAGGCGGATGCGAAAGCGATTTTTGAAACCTACGGATTTAGTACCGATTAATGGACTGGTCGGCGTTCTCTGTCTCGCTGCGGCTCGCGGCGTTTACCTGTCTCTTCTTATTACCTCTAGGCATTTGGTGGGGGCGCGTGCTGGCGACGGCACAGTTCCGTGGCAAGGGGCTGTGTGAGGCGCTGATTGCGCTGCCGCTGGTGCTACCGCCTACGGTGCTGGGGTTTTATCTGCTTCAGCAGTTTGGCCGCGATGCGCCGTTAGGCGGTGCCTGGGCGGCGCTGACAGGGGGCGGGCTCAACTTTACCTTTAGCGGTATTTTGTTGGCTTCTCTGATTGCCAATCTCCCCTTTGCTATTCAGCCGATTCAGCGTGCCTTTGAGCATGTGCCTGCGAACCTGCGTGAGGCGGCATGGTGCAGTGGGCTAAGCCCATGGCAAACCCTGTGGCGTATTGAATTGCCGCTGGTGTGGCCGGGCATTTTGTCGGCGGCAGCGCTAACCTTTGCGCACACACTGGGCGAGTTTGGCGTGATTTTGCTGGTCGGCGGTGCGATTGATGGCGAGACCCGCACGCTCTCTATTGCCATTTATGACCGCGTACAGGCCTTTGACGAGCAGGGCGCGGCGAGCATGTCCGCCCTCTTGCTGGCCATTTCTCTGGCAACCTTAGGCCTTGTCTATGGGCTCGCTGGCAAGCGCAGGTGGTCACGTGGATGATCTGATAGTGACGGCCCAACAGGCTGGCCCGATTCCGCTCAATGCCTCGTTTCGCTGCGCCCCTGGCGAGTTGTTGGCGCTGGTCGGGCCATCGGGAAGTGGTAAAACTACCTTGCTGCGCACCATTGCCGGGCTTTACCAGCCTCAGCAGGGCAGAGTGAGCTGCGCGGGCAGGGAGTGGTTTCTGGCCCAAAGCGGCCAGCGCCACTCACTGCCGCCGCAAGCGCGCCAGATTGGTATGGTGTTTCAGGATTATGCGCTGTTCCCTCATCTAACGGCGCTGCAGAACGTTCAGCTAGCCATAGGACACCTGCCCCGCGCTCAAAGGCGTGAACAGGCTGTTCAGTGGCTCACTAAAGTGCGCTTGGAAGGCTTAGAGGCGCGCTACCCTAGCGAGCTTTCCGGCGGCCAGCGCCAGCGAGTGGCCTTGGCTCGCGCCTTGGCCAGAGAGCCCCAAGCGCTGCTGCTGGATGAGCCGTTCTCTGCGGTAGATCAAGTGACTCGACGCCGCTTACAGCGTGAGCTGGCGCTGCTGCGCCAACAGATCTCCATTCCCATTATTCTCGTCACCCACGACTTGGAAGAAGCCACCGCGCTCGCCGATCAAATCTGCGTGCTGCATAACGGCGTCAGCCTGCAGCAGGGCACGCCTGAAGCGCTGTTTCGACAGCCCGCTTCGCCGCTTGTCGCTAGGTTGCTGGATCGCCACAACGTCTTTAGCGGGGAAGTGGTCGAGACGGACGCTGGGCGACGCTTGCAGTGGGGGGAATGGCTGCTAGAAGTCAGCGAAGGTATCGCCCAGTGTGAAGTAGGAGAGTCATTGGCCTGGTACCTGCCGCCGTCGGATATTGTACTGCATCGTCGGGGACGGCCTTCCCAAGGCGAACGCGAAAACCCGGTGGCGGCGACGGTCAGCGAAATGGTGGTGTTGGGCGGCATGACATCAATCTCGCTGCGTGTTTCCCACGGAGATATGCTACGTTTCGACATCGCCACCCACGCGGCTAAACGTAATCAGCTTAGCTTGGGAGAAAGGGTACACGTCTCGCTGCTGGCTGAGGGGATTCATCTTATGCCCGCGCAGCGTACCCAAACGGCATCACACAACAAAAGGAACCTGTTATGACCCTGACACGCCGTCAACTGCTGAAAACCGCTGCCGGTGTTTCGCTTGCCGCCTGTTTACCCCTGCCGCTGTTAGCGGCTTGGGCGGCTGAACCCGCGCCAGCCAACACGCTGCCGCTGGCGATCCATAGCGAAGGTGGCCCGCATCGCCTGGATGTCGAAGTCGCCGAAACCGCTTCGCAGCGTCAGCGGGGCCTGATGGGCCGCAAAAATCTGCCTGAAGCCCGCGGTATGCTGTTCCGATTTGAGAGCGAGCAGCCCGCCGGTAACGCCTTTTGGATGTACCGGACGCTAATTCCGCTGGATATCGCTTATATCGACGGCGAAGGGCGCATCGTCGCCATCAACACCATGCCGCCCTGCGAATCTGATGCTCCTCAGGAGTGCCCCTCTTACCCTGCCGGGGCGGCCTATCATGCGGCGCTGGAAGTTAACGCGGGCTATTTTGCTGAGCGTGGCATACAGGTAGGCGACTGTGTCTCGGTGCCTGCGCTGGCCGGTTTTTGCCGCCCCGAATAACGTGCTTTCTTACGCCCTGGTTGGCCGCTGTTTGCCAAACTTCAGCACAATCAGGGCGATTCCCGCGACCACTAAGCCGCCGCCTACCAGTTTATGCACCCCCAGTGGATCGTCCATCAGCAGCGCGCCTAAGCCCACCGCGAAAACAGGGGTGAGGAGCGTCATTGGCACTACGCGATTCACCGGGTGGCGGCTCAGCAGCGCATACCAAATGCCGTAAGCGACAATCGACGACATAACAGCGGTATACGCCACCGCGCCCCATCCCAGCCAGCTTGCCTGAGCGATGGCCTGCCACTGATTTTGCTCAAAGAGCCACGAGCCGAGCGCAACCTGAGGCACCGCAAAGAGCGCTACCCAACCTGCCAGCGCTAGTGGCGCAATGGGCGACCCGCGTTTGATCAATAGCTGCGACACCGCCCAGCCAAACGCACTCAATAGCAAAATGGTTAACGGTAGCGGCGAGGGCAGCGTTGGCCCGCCCGCCAGCACCACCACACCTGCAAACGAGAGCAGCAGGCCTGCCAAGCGTTTAGGCCCTAATTTCTCTTTTAGGAATACCACCGCCAATAGCGTGGCAAACGGTGTGCCCATCTGCACAAGCAGCGCGCCTGTTCCAGCTTCCGCTTGCCCCAAACCAATAAACAGCAGCGCAAAGTGAAGGCTGCCAAACGTGATGGATAGCAGCAATAAAAAGGGCAACTGCGCCCGGGCTACCGGGTAAAACGGCACCAGCAGCGCGGCCACTAATATGAAGCGCAAGGTGGTCATTAACAGCGGCGGTAGCTCCGCTACGCCCACTTTGATCACAATAATATTGAGTGACCAAATAACAATGACCAACAGGCCCAGGAGCAAATCACGAAGCGGCACGGCGTTATCTCTGTTAGGGAGCGGGGAGAGGCTATCAAGGGTGCTTATATAACGGCTAGGGAGCTTTTAAGCTAATAATCTAAACATAGTGTTATAGTAAGGCGGCAACAGTCGTTGTATCGAGATCAATAGTAATAACAGAGGAACGATTATGAAGAAAATCTCATCAACGTTGTTAGGCCTGAGCATGGCGCTAGCGGCTTCCGCCCATGCCAACGATAAGCAGCTGGTCATTGGTACCAATAACTGGGCTGAAAATATTGCCGTCGCCAATATGTGGAAAATCGTGCTGGAAGAGGAGCACGGCTACGAGATTGAGCTGACCGATGTGGGCAAAAGCGTGCTGTACAGCGGTTTGGCCAATAACGATTTCGATATCTCTTTGGAAATCTGGCTACCCACGACGGACAAAGATTTTCTTGCGCCCTATAAAGATGAGATTGATGTGCACGACGTGTGGTACGAAGGCACTGGCCTAGGCATTGTGGTACCTAGTTACGTTGAGATCGACACCATCGACGCGCTGCGCGATAGCGCTGAACAATTCTCCTATCAAGGGCGCCCCACCATTATTGGGATTGATTCTGGCTCCGCGATTGCCGGGTCAACGGATGATGCCATCAATTTTTATGACTTGCCGATGCGTCAGCTATATAGCTCCGACCCAGCCATGATGGCGGCCCTGGACGATGCGTACCAGCGTGAAGAGCCCATTGCCGTGACGCTCTGGAGCCCGCACTGGGCCTTTGCTGAGTATGATCTTAAGTACCTGGAAGATACTCAGGGCGTTTACGGTGAAAGCGACGATATTTTCTGGTTCTCCCGCAAAGGCTTCGCGGAAGACGACCCGTGGCTCACCCAAGTGCTGAACGAGTGGCATATGGATGACGATACCTTAGGCGGGCTGATGGCGACGATTGAACAGCAGGGCGACCCCGTAGAAGGGGCGCGCACCTGGATTGGCGAGAACCGCGAGTTAGTCGATACGTGGCTGGCCGCTGGCGAGTAGCCATTTAATGCAAACCCTGGCAACGCCCTGAAGATATTCAGGGCGTTTTGCTATGAGTCGTGGGGTTACCACCTTTGTATTGCCAAGACCGACCTTAGACGTCTTCCTTTCGCTTGCTAACTGCCTACAATGGGCAGTGTGCCGATGGCCTTTAAAAGCTAGGCACCTTATAAGAACCGATAAAAAAGGATCGATAATAATGACGCTGACACGCTCTATGGCTCGTTTTACCGCTGGCTTAGCTGGCGCTGCACTGCTCTCGGCTGCTTTTTCCGCGCAAGCGCGCGAACTCTCGGTCTCTACCGTGCTTTCAGAGGCCTTTCCTTGGGGGCAGGCCGCTGAAAAGTGGGCAGAGCTGGTGGAGGAGCGCAGCGGTGGTGAACTCACCCTGCGGGTCTACCCCAACTCTCAGCTGGTGTCGGGTGATCAAACCCGCGAGTTTTCCGCCATGCGCTCTGGCCTGATTGATGCCGCCGTGGGTTCAACCATCAACTGGTCGCCCCAAGTGCCGGAATTGAACCTGTTCTCTTTACCGTTCTTTATTCCTGATGAAGCCGCTGTCGATGCCGTGACCGGCGGGGATGCGGGCACTATGGTTTTCGAGGCGATTGAGTCCCGTGGCGTTATTCCGCTGGCCTGGGGGGAAAACGGCTTCCGTCAGGTGTCTAATTCCCGTGGCCCTATCAGCCAGCCGGAGGATCTGGATGGCCTGAAGATCCGCGTAGTGGGCTCGCCGCTGTTCCAGGATACGTTCTCCGCCTTAGGCGCTGACCCTACGCAGATGAGCTGGACCGACGCCCAACCTGCTCTCACTACCGGTGCGGTCGATGGCCAGGAGAACCCGCTTTCCGTATTTGATGTGGCGCGTATTGACCAAGTGGGCCAGGAGCATCTGACGCTCTGGAACTACATGAACGACCCACTTATTTTTGCCGTTAACCAGCAGGTCTGGCAGTCGTTGAGTGAAGAGCAGCAGGAGATGCTGCGTGAAACAGCCGAAGAAGCGGGCGCGTGGGAAATTGCCATGACCCGTGAGCAGGAGAGCGAGCGTTTAGCCGCGATTCAAGAGCGTGGCGTCACGGTGACCGAGCTGACCGATGAGCAGTACCAGGCCTTTGTGGATGCCACTCAGTCAGTGTATGAAAAGTGGGCCCCGCGCATTGGTGAAGAGGTAGTGAACGCTGCCCAAGCTGCTATCGACGCACGTTAATTCTTCAAGGGTTTTGACTGCCGCCTAAACAGGGCGGCGGTTCTTTGCTGTGAGGCTGCCATGAAAGGCTTTCCTGATGCACGCCCAGAGCGCTGGCTAGGTGCGCTGGCGCTGATTGTGATTTCATTGATTAGTCTGGGTAATGTGATTACTCGTTACCTTACAGGCGGCTCATTTTCGTTCACGGAAGAGTTTTCCGTCTTTCTATTGGTCGTGCTGACCTTTGCCGGTGCGTCGGTTGCCTTGCGTCGCGACCGGCATATCCGCATTGGCTTTTTAGAGCGTGCCCTGCCTGAGTGGTGGCGGGGCGCGCTGATTCTTTTTCAAGCCCTGTGTGGCCTGATCGTATTGGGTTTAATTACCTGGTATGGCGGCAAGTTGGCGTGGCAGGAGTATCAGTGGGAGTCGCTGTCGCCCGGGTTAGGCCTGCCCCAGTGGTGGTACTTGGTGTGGCTGCCTATTTTGTCTGCTGCCATGCTATGGCGCTTGGTGCAGCAAACCCGTGACCGTTTGAAAGGGGAGCTAACCAGTGACGCCTGATATTTGGATGATTTTGGCATTTGCCGGGCTATTAATTGCTGGCGTGCCGGTGGCTTTTTCCTTGGCGCTTTCTGGGGCGGTGGGCATCGTGCTTGGGCTCTCGCCGGATATGCTGGCCACCCTGGGTACCAATACCTATAACAGCATCGCTAAATACCCTCTCATTGCGATTCCACTGTTTATTCTCACTGGGCTGATTTTTGAGCGAGCAGGCGTGGCGCTGCGTTTGGTGCGTTTTGCCCAGGCGCTCATTGGGCCCCGTCACGGTGGGCTGGCGCTGGTGGCGGTATTGGTGTGCATGATTATGGGCGGCATGAGCGGCTCTGGCCCCGCTGACGCCGCTGCCGTGGCCATGGTGATGCTGCCTAGCATGACGAAGGCAGGCTACCCCAAGCCGTTTTCGGCCACGCTCATTGCGGCTTCGGCCTCCACGGCTATCTTAATTCCGCCTTCGGTGGCGCTGATTCTCTACTCCATTGTGGTGCCGGGCGTTGATCTGCGTGCCCTGTTTGCTGCGGGGTTATTCCCCGGTATTTTAGCGGGCCTTGCACTGCTGGTACCGGCGATGCTGGTCGCCAAGCGTTACGGTTGGGAAGGCACGCCGGTGGACGGAGCCGAAAAACTGACGGTACGCGGAACCTTCCGCGAGGCGCTGCCTGCCTTGTTTGCGCCAGTGCTGATTCTAGGTGGCTTGCGCTCAGGACTGTTTACGCCCACAGAGGCCGCCGTGGTGGCCGTTGCCTATGGGGCGGTGGTAGGCCTGTTTCTTACCCGAGAGCTGACACTTCGGGATGTGTGGGAGCTACTGGGGGAAGCGGCGATTATCTCTGGCGTAGTGATGCTGATTATCGCACTGGCGGGAATTTTTGCCTGGTCAGGCACGATGCTCGGCACCTTCCGCCATTTAGCGGAATGGATCATCAGCCTGACCGATAACGGCGTCTTGCTGTTGATACTGGTGATGTTGGCGGTACTGGTGGCGGGCATGCTGCTGGATGCGATTTCGATTTATCTGATCATGATGCCAATTCTGATTCCGGTGATGCAGCATTTTGAGTGGAATCCGGTATGGTTTGGCATTTTGCTGGCGATGAATATTGCCATTGGTCAATTTACGCCTCCGGTGGCGGTGAACCTGATGGTGACCACGGAAGTTGCCAAGATACGCCTAGAGCATACGATCGGCTGGGCGCTGCTGTTTGTGGTTGCCATGGGGTGCGCCTTGGCACTGGTGGCGATATTTCCCAGCATTGCTCTGTGGCTGCCCACGGTGTTGGGCTATAACGTCTAATGATCAACCGAGATAACCAATAAGCGATGGCCTATGCCAATATGGCATGATGTTTAACGTTTACTAAACGTTACCGGCTATTAGACTGGGCGGCAGACGCACAGACAAGCGAAAAAGTGTGCCAATGTCTAAGTGAAAGCATTTAGGAAAAGCGCTTAGGACAAACTCCTGAGAGAGTAGCTAGCGTCATCACGCTGGCTAGGCAATGCGCTGCGCTGCCTGCGGTGCAGGCATAAAATTGTCTCGTACTTCGCCAATTAGCATTTTTTTCGCTAAAGTAGGAACAGTCGGCACTAAATGCCGAGGTCGATAACAGACTGTCTTGACAACGTTTTGGAACCGAAACACCTGAAGGGAACCGTTCTGCAGGTGGCTTCAAAGCGCATAACGCTCACAACATCAAGATAAAGAGGTGTGTTCATGAAACGCCATGTATTTTCTACCGCGGCCTTCTCAGGCGCGTTAATTGCAGCGGCAACCTTTGCCTCTCCGGCCGTTGCTCAGGAGCGCTACATCACCATCGGTACCGGCGGCCAAACCGGTGTTTACTATGTGGTTGGCCAGTCGGTATGCCGCATGGTTAACCGTGGCAGCGATGAGCACAACATCCGTTGTAACGCCCCGTCTACCGGTGGTTCCGTTGCTAACGTCAACGGCATGAAGAGCGGTGAGCTGGATATGGGCGTTGTGCAGTCTGACGTTCAGTACCGCGCTTACCACGGTGAGTCCAACTTTGAAGAAGAAGGCGCTTGGGAAGATATGCGTGCCGTCTTCACCATGCACGGTGAGCCGCTGACCGTGGTGGCCCGCGCGGATTCCGGTATCGAGAACATCAGCGATTTCCCAGGCAAGCGCGTCAACATCGGTAACCCTGGTTCTGGCCAGCGCAATACCATGGACGTGGTCATGGATGCGTTCGGTTGGGACGAAGACACCTTCGCGCTGGCTTCTCAGCTAGATGCGGCTGAGCAGGCGGCTGCCCTGTCTGACAACAACATCGACGCAATGGTTTACGTGGTAGGCCACCCGAATGGCTCTATCCAAGAAGCGACCACCACCATTGATGCGCGTCTGGTCTCTGTGACTGGCGAAGAGATCGACGGTCTGATCGAAGAGTACCCCTACTACACCCGTTCTGTGATTCCGGGTGGCCTTTACCGTGGTAACGACGAAGATGTCGAAACTTTCGGTGTAGCGGCAACCTTCGTTTCTTCGACCGCTGTTGATGAAGATATCGTTTATGAAACGGTGAAAGCAGTATTCGAAAACTTTGATCGTTTCAAGCGCCTGCACCCGGCGTTTGAGAACCTCAACGAAGAAGACATGATCTCTGACGGCTTAACGGCTCCGCTGCACGATGGTGCGGCACGTTACTACCGTGAGCGTGGCTGGATCGAATAAGTTGTAAAAGAGTGACGCTACTGACGGAAGGTGAGTAGCGTCGCTTTGAGTTGCAAAGCGCGGGCACCTTGGGTGTCCGCGCTTCTTGTTGAGAGCGCTGATTGTCAGCGCTGACCATTAGGCAGGGCAAGCGTATGCGTGATGACAAACAACCTTCGGCAGCCGCTGAGAACGACCTGGAGGATATGGTCGCTTCCAGCGATACAGGGGCACGGAAACCCTTAGGCGTACCCGGTAAGCTGCTGGTGAGTATTGCAGCAGTGTGGTCGCTGTTTCAGCTATGGATTGCATCGCCACTTCCCTATATTGTTGGCTTCGGCGTATTTAGCGCCACGGAAGCGCGCTCGATTCATTTAGCGTTTGCGCTCTTTTTAGCCTTTATGGCGTACCCCGCCTTTAAGCGCTCTCCTCGTGATCGTGTGCCCTTAGCTGATTGGGCATTGGCAGCGGTAGCGGCGTTTTGCGGCGCCTATCTGTTTATTTTCTATGCTGATTTGGCCCAGCGGCCTGGGTTGCCGATTACCCAGGATATTATCGTGGGCGTTGTTGGCATTCTGATGCTGTTAGAGGCGACTCGTCGCGCATTAGGGCCGCCCCTGATGATCGTGGCGGCGGTGTTTATTGCTTACTCGTTGTTTGGCCCTTACATGCCGGGCATTTTGGCCCACCGCGGCGTTAGTCTGGGTGGTTTGATTAACCACCAGTGGCTAGGTACCCAAGGGGTGTTTGGTATTGCGCTGGGGGTCTCGACCAGCTTTGTTTTCCTGTTTGTACTGTTTGGTGCGTTGCTGGATAAAGCGGGCGCCGGTAACTACTTCATCAAAGTGGCGTTCTCGCTGCTTGGCCACTTCAAAGGCGGCCCAGCCAAAGCGGCAGTGGTAGCCTCTGGTATGACTGGTTTGATCTCGGGGTCGTCGATTGCCAATACCGTTACCACTGGCACCTTTACGATTCCGATGATGAAGCGAGTCGGCTTTAGCGCGGAAAAAGCGGGTGCGGTGGAAGTATCGTCTTCGGTGAATGGCCAGATCATGCCGCCCGTCATGGGGGCTGCTGCTTTCTTGATGGTGGAATACGTGGGTATTCCCTATGTCGACGTCATCAAGCACGCTTTCTTACCGGCGCTGATCTCCTATATCGCGCTGATCTACATTGTTCACCTGGAAGCGCTCAAGGCCAATATGAAAGGCCTGCCGTCCAGCAATCCGGCACGCCCGTTGCTGAACAAAGTGATCGGCTTTATGACCGGTTTGCTGCTGCTGATGGGTCTCTCCATCGCCGTCTACTACGGCTTGGGCTGGTTAAAGCCGGTACTGGGTGAAGCGACCCCCTGGGTGGTCTCTGTAGGGCTGGCGATTGTATATGTCGGCTTGTTGAAAGTAGGCGCTAACTACCCTGAGCTGGAGATGGACGACCCCAACTCAGAGGTCGTGAAGCTGCCGCAAACTCGCCCGACGGTCATGGTCGGCCTACACTATATTCTGCCGGTTGTCGTGTTGGTGTGGTGCTTGATGGTGGAGCGCCTTTCGCCTGGGTTGTCAGCGTTCTGGGCCACCATGTTTATGATTTTCATCATGGTTACCCAGCGCCCGATCATCGCGATTTTCCGTGGCCGCAGCCAAATGGCGGCCGATATCAAAGAAGGCTTTAAGGATCTGTGGGATGGCCTGGTGACCGGTGCCCGCAACATGATTGGTATCGGTATTGCGACTGCCACGGCGGGTATCGTCGTGGGTGCGGTCTCCCAAACGGGGGTAGGCCTAGTGCTCGCGGACGTAGTGGAAATTCTCTCAGGCGGTAACCTGATGATGATTCTACTGCTGACGGCTCTGCTGAGTTTGATTCTGGGTATGGGCTTGCCAACAACGGCGAACTACATCGTGGTATCGGCGCTGATGGCTCCGGTGATTGTGCTGCTGGGCCAGCAAAATGGCCTGATCGTACCGCTGATTGCTGTGCACCTGTTCGTGTTCTACTTCGGCATCATGGCGGATGTCACGCCGCCTGTGGGGCTGGCCTCTTTTGCTGCGGCGGCAGTTTCTGGCGGTGACCCGCTGCGTACCGGCTTCCAGGCGTTTTACTACAGCCTGCGTACCGCCGCACTGCCGTTCCTGTTCATCTTCAATACAGACTTGTTGTTGATTGATGTCACGGTGATGCAGGGCATCTTGGTGTTTATTGTGGCTACCATCGCCATGCTGATCTTTGCAGCAGGTACGCAAGGCTACATGCTGACCCGCAACCGCTGGTACGAGTCACTGTTACTGCTGCTGGTGGCGTTCACGCTGTTCCGCCCGGGCTTCTGGATGGACAAAATCCATGATCCCTACGAGTCAGTGCCGCCTGCCCAGTTTGCAGAGGCATTAGGTCGGGTCGATGACGGTAGTAACTTGCGGGTGCAAATTGCCGGTGAGGACGACTTCGGTGCGCCCATGACGACCTATATGCTAGTACCTGTGCCGCGTGGCGAAACAGGCGAAGAGCGCATGGCCAACCTGGGCATAGAGCTTTACGAAGATGGCGACCAAACCCTGGTCGACTTTGTCGAGTTCGGCAGTCAGGCGGCTGAGCTAGGCTTCGATTTCGATCAAGAGATCCTCGAAGTGCTGGCCCCGGTAGATCGTTGGACAAAAGAGTGGATGTGGTTACCCGCACTCGGCATCTTTGGGTTGGTCGTCGTGATGCAGCGTCGCCGTCGGCGTCGTGAAGAAGCCAACGAAGTGGCCGCTGTTTAAGGAGGTTGCTATGTACCATAAAGTGCTACTCCCCGTGGACTTGAACGAAGAGGCCTCATGGAAGAAGGCGCTGCCCACAGCGGTAACGTTGTGCCAAACCTTTGGTGCAACATTACATGTGGTCACGGTACTACCGGAATTTAAAATGCCCATGGTTGGCGCTTACTTTCCGAAAAACTTTTCTGAAAAAGCGCATGCGGCGATGAAAGAAGCGCAGCATAAATTCATTCAGGAACATGTGCCTGAAGGGATCAAAACCCAAAGTGTGATTGTCGATGGCTCACCATGGGAGGCCATCATCAAGGTCGGCAAGAAGATTGATGCCGATTTGATTGTGATGGCATCCCATACTAAGCGTAAATTCGTTGATTACGTACTGGGCCCCAACGCCGAGCATGTCGTTCACCACGCTAAAGTGTCGGTGATGATCGTGCGGTAAGCGCAACGTGCGTCATAAAGCTCCAAGCCCCGGCTTGGAGCTTTTTTTTGGCTCGAATATAACGAAACGCTAACGCATCGAATTAATTGTCGTTAAAAGCGCCGATGAAGGATTTTTTGTACTGAGTGCCTTCAAAAGCATTCGCGAAGCAGCGGCTCAGCTACATTAATAGAACATTAAGCCATTAACGTTGGATTAATGGTCATCAACACACATGGTAGCTATTTACCTTGGTGCTTGGGTCAGTGACAGCCATTTGGGGTAAATCACAGGAGTTACGCCATGAATGCAGTAACAACAAAAACACACGACCACTCATCCGGTGCGCCGAACGTCAAAATCATTATCAATAAGGTAGGGATGGAAAGACCACGTGCTTGGCTAGCCGCAGGTATGGAAGATTTTCGTCGTGCGTCCGCTATTAGCCTCGCTTACGGCATGTTTTGGGTGGGGTTGAGTATTGCCATTACCCTTGGTGCTTACACGCTGGGTTACTGGTATTGGCTATTGCCAATGATTGCTGGCTTCATGTTTATCGGGCCACTGGTGGCCGTTGGTTCCTATGGCATTAGCCTTGCCCTTGAGCGCGGACGTACCCCGAACTTGGGCGATGCGTTTGGTAGCTGGCGGCCCCATGCTGGGCAACTTGCCATGATGGGCGTCATGATGATGATCTTCTTTCTCGCCTGGATACGCCTAGCCACGCTGCTGTTTGCGCTGTTCTTTGGATTTGAAGTGCCCAGCCCGGCAACGCTATACACTACGCTGGTAACCACGCAGGAAGGCCTGAGTATGCTGGCCGTTGGCACGGTAGCAGGTGGTGTGCTGGCTTTTGGTGCTTTCGCGATCAGTGTGGTGGCCATCCCGACACTGATGGACCAAGACCTGACGTTTATGGAAGGCATTGAAGCCAGCGTACGCTGTGTAGCTCGCAATTTCCGGCCCATGCTGCTGTGGGCGGCCATTCTTACTGGCTGTGTGTTAGTGGGCGTTATGACGTTCTATATTGGCTTGGCGCTGATTCTGCCCGTGCTTGGCCATGCAAGCTGGCACGCTTATGAAGATCTAGTACGGTTTGAACCGGTCGAACAGCTGAAAACCTGAAAACCTAGCGGCTAATAAACGCCAGGGTTACTTACTGCTTACCAAAAACATCGTAATTAGCCTGACCTATGAATTGAGATGGCGTACCCTAAACGCCATCTCTTTTTTATTGCTTTGAGCGTGCGTTGGCGGTCACGGTTTCGTCGCCTGGGGCACTGCGATATGAGGAATCAGTAGTGAAAGCGTTGTTATTGGGGTGGATTATGCTGGCGTTCAGCATTCCCCATACGGGGCTCGCTGAGACAGCAGATTCGCTGGCGGCACCGAGTGGGCCAGTGATACTCAAACTTGATGGTGATATTGCGGTGACCAATGTGGGCGAAGAAGCCCATTTTGATCGCGCGATGCTTAGCGCACTTCCGCAGCATGAATTTACGACAGGAACACCGTGGACGGAAGGGAACAGCCACTACCGTGGGCCGCTTATGCGTACCCTGCTTGAGCAGGTAGGCGCGGAAGGCAAGATCATTAACGTCGTGGCGCTTAACGGGTATGAAGCTGAAATTCCCGTCGCGGATTTCTACGACTACGATGTGATTTTGGCCTTAGAGCGTGACGAGAAAGCTATTCCTATCCGTGAGTACGGGCCTTTATGGGTGCTTTATCCCTTTGATCAGGATAAAGCGCTGCTAAGCGAACGAATGCGCTTTAGAGCCGTATGGCAGGTAATGCATATTAATGTCCGCCAGTGAATCCGTCACAAGAGCGCCCCGACTGCTTCGCTATCCGCGCCGCCTCAAGCTGGTGGCGATTATTACCGTACTTTTATTTGCGGCCGCGCTGGTGGTGGCCGCTTTATCCGCATGGCGACAGGATAATCTGACGCAAAGCCTGCGAGAAGATACGGCCTGGGTGGTCTATAAGCTCGACCGTGACGCCGTTCAACTACTGAACCACTTGCTGGCGGAAACACGGGGTCCCCTCTCTCCCGCCGCCCAGGATGAGCTAAACCTACGGTTTGAACTCCTCTATAGCCGGATCACCCTGTTAAGAGAAGGGGAGGTCAGCTCGCTGCTGCAGAGTATCAGTTCGGCAAGGGAGCTGCTTGACCAAATCCAGCGGCAGCTCGACAGCTTAGACCCTATGTTTGAGCCGCATGATGAATTGGCACGAATGCCGGTCACCGCTTTGGAAAGCGAGCTGCAGGTGCTTACACGGCTTACTGAGCGCTTTGTTATTGCCATCAATGGCTACTTGGCTGAGTCCGCGACGGAAGAGCGAGCGCTGCTCAGCACGCTCTATAAACTCTTAATGTCACTACTGATAGGTATGAGCCTAGCGGTGCTGCTGGTGATTATCTTTTTGGTGCGTGAAATGCGCGAAAGTGCTGCGGCACGCCGGGAACAAGAGCAGCTTAGTAAACAGCTTCAGGTAACGGCCAAGCAGGCCCAAGCCGCCAACCATGCTAAATCTGATTTTCTAGCAATGGTAAGCCATGAAATCCGCACGCCGCTAAACGGTGTGATCGGCATGAGCGAGCTCTTGCGTGAACCGGCAAGCCCCGCCCAAGTAGAGGATTACGCCCGCACCATTCACGACAGTGCCAACCAACTACTGGCGATGATTAATGAAATTCTCGATTTTTCTAAAATTGAGGCAGGCCACTTAACCCTTGAAACATCGTCCACGGCCATAAACCCTCTGGCAGAGGGGGTGATGGCACTGTTTGAGCCACGAGCCCAGGAGAAAGGGTTGCGGCTTTCATTACACGTTGACCCGCTAGTACCTGGGTGGGTCATGATCGACGCGGGGCGACTGCGCCAAATTCTGCTCAATCTTATCGCCAATGCCATCAAATTTACTGACCACGGCAGCGTCTCCATTCGCGTTACATCAACGGTAGAGCACCTCCTGTTTGAAATTAGCGACACTGGCTGCGGGCTGAACAGCGAGCAGCAAGAGACGCTGTTCGAGCCTTTTCAGCAGGCGGATGAGAGCGTTGCCCGCCGTTATGGCGGCACCGGCCTAGGGTTGGCTATCTGCAAGCGGCTGAGCGACGCGATGCGGGGAAGATTAGGCGTCATTAGCACACCCGGCGAGGGCAGCACGTTCTGGTGCGAGCTGCCGCTAGTGGAGGCTAGCCCCGTTAGTACATCGCAACCTGCAGAGCCTACTCAAGACTTTAACGGTACTTCGCTGCTGTTGGTGGAGGATAACGCGGTAAACCGTAAAGTGGCGCTAGGCCTGCTTTCACGATTAGGGTGTGACGTAGTGTGCGCTGAAAATGGCTACGATGCGCTCGCGATGGCTAAGCGCCAGCAAGTACACCTGATTTTTATGGATATTCAACTGCCCGATATTGACGGAATAACGGTGACCCAGCAACTGCGTGCCCAGGGCGGTTGGTGCAGCGATGTACCGATTGTGGCGATGACGGCTGGTGGCGCCGAAGACGACCGCAAGCGGTGTCTGGCGGCAGGTATGAATGACTATATTACCAAGCCGCTCTCGCTGCTGGCGCTAAGCAATGTACTGGCGCTTCAACTGACGCCTGCGCAGACGCCGTCAACGCCTATCGCCGCCGAATCAGGTAACGATGTGTTGCTCAATGAAGCGACGCTTGCGACGTTAACCAGCTCGATAGGGGCTGACAGCGTTAAACAACTGGTAATGCTTTATCATCAGCAAGTGCATGATTATATTGGCCAGTTGGTTGATTGCTTCGCTTCTAATACAGAAATAGCGAGTGAGCAGCTACCTCAGATGGAGCGCCTTGCTCATCAGTTGCGAGGCGAATCTTTAAGCATAGGTGCCGAGCAGTTGGCCGCTCAGTCAAAGCACTTAGAGCAACTAGCAGGGCAGCCAGAGGCCTCAAGCGCTCAGATTGAAGAGGCCTTTAGCGCGCTGCACCACTGTGCGGCACGCACCCACGCTGCGTTGGAGCAATGGCATCGTGAGCATCAGCTTAACTAACAGTGGCCTGATAACCGCTGCAAGCCGGGCTTCTGACCCCTATATAGCCGCCAACGAGTTGGCGGCGTCGCTCTACCATGAGTATGCAGGCTTTGTGCTGTTTTTCTGTAGCGCAGAGTATCCGCTGGCCGCGCTTGCCCAGGCGCTAAGCAGCGCCTTTGGCGAACTGCCTATTAGTGGTTGCACCACCGCAGGCGAGCTAACGCCGGATGGCTATGACCGCGGCTCGGTGGTGGCGATCTGCTTTGACCAGCGCTTTTTTGCGATAGAAACCGCATTGATTGATGACTTGGAGTACTTTGACCTCCCCACCGCGCAGCCCTTGGTGGATAAGCTGTTAGAGCGTTGCCGCCGCCAAGCCGTTGCGCCGGTCAACGAACACAGCTTTGCCCTGACGCTGCTGGATGGGCTATCCAGTCGTGAAGAGCAAGTGCTGGCAACGCTGGATGCGGCCTTGGGGCGCATTCCAAGCTTTGGCGGTTCTGCAGGGGACGATAACCACTTAACCCATACCCATGTATACGCTAACGGGCGCTTCCATACCCGTGCGGCGGTGGTGGTCATGATGAATACTCGGCTACCGTTTGAAGTATTCTCCACCCACCACCTTGAGCCACTTGAGCACAAGTTGGTGGTCACCGCTGCGGATCGTGAGCGCCGCCGCGTGCTGGAGCTTAACGGTGTCCCCGCGGCCGAACTGTATGCCGCGCTGGTGGGCTGTTCGGTTGAGGCGCTTGCGCCTCCCATTTTTGCCCAGCACCCGCTGGCGGTACACCTGGGCGGCCAGCACTATATTCGCTCGATTCAACGGGTCAATGATGATGGCAGCCTAAGCTTCTACTGCGCGGTGGAAAACGGCATTGTGCTGACTGCCATGCAGCCCACGCCGCTGCTCACCGATTTAGCCCACATGCTGCAGCGAGTGGAAGCCCGCTTAGGCGAGCCCGCTGCGATTATTGGCTGCGACTGCTTTTTGCGACGGATGGCGCTGGAGTCGTTGGGGCAACTTGGCCAGGCATCGACGCTGCTGCGCCAAGCCCGTGTCGTGGGATTTAATACCTACGGCGAGCAGCACCACGGCATGCATGTGAACCAGACGTTTACGGGGGTGGCCTTTGGCGCTCTTCCAACTCCCTGATTCGCAACAAGGCGACGATATTGCGGCCCTGCGTGAAGAGAACCACCGGCTACGCAAAGTGTGTACGGCGTTAATGGAGCGAGTGGAATCCGGCGGTAGCCCTAATGGCGCGCCCTATGCTGCCTTTGAGCGCTCGGTGCTGCTTGCCGAACAGGTGCGTGAGCGCACCGATGCGCTGCACCGCACGTTGGATGAGTTAAGTCAGGTCAACGCTCGTTTGCTGGCAGCCAACGCTGAAGCCCACGCGGCTAACGTCTCTAAAACCAAGTTTTTGGCCGCCGTTAGCCATGACCTTCTACAACCGCTCAATGCGGCACGGCTGTTTGCCAGCGCCCTGGAAACCCATGCGCTACCTGAGTCCTCCCAGGCGCTTGTCGGCCACATCGGGCGCTCGCTGAAAGATGTCGAGGGCTTGCTGGGCACGCTGGTGGATATCTCCCGCCTGGATGCCGGAGTGCTTCACGCCGATAAGGCGCCCTTTGCCGTAAGTACGCTGCTGGATGCGCTGGCGGAGGAGTATCGCCAAGTGGCGGGGGTACGCGGGCTCACCCTTCACTATGTACCTTCGCGGGTGTGGGTGGAGTCCGATTTAGCGCTGCTGGCGCGGGTGGTGCGTAATTTCCTTAGCAATGCGGTGCGCTACACAGAGCACGGCCACCTGCTGTTAGGCTGCCGCCGCCGGGCCGATGGCCTGGAGATTATGGTGGGTGATACTGGCCCCGGTATTCCAGAGCCCCAGCGCAAAGCCATTTTTTTGGAGTTTCGTCGCGCCAGCCAGCCACAGGCCAACCACAGTCGCGGCCTGGGGCTAGGCCTAGCCATTGTCGATCGTATTAGTACCATGTTGGATCACCCCGTCACACTGGCATCACGGCTAGGTCATGGCTCGCTGTTCTCTATTTTGGTGCCCTACGCAGCCTCTTGCGGCGCGTTAGAAGGCGGATCCAGCCCGGTGCCATCCGCGCAGTGGGGCGATGACCCGCTGCAGGGCTGCGTGGTGTGGGTAGTGGACGATGACCCCGCGATTATTGAAGGGATGCAGGCGCTGCTGGGCAGTTGGGGGTGCCGAGTACGGGCAGCGGCAACGGTAAGCGCACTGGAAGCCGCCAGCGACGGTGAACGCCCGGCCGTACTGCTAGTGGATTACCATTTAGGGGAGCATCGTGAGAACGGCATCGACTTAGCCGCCCGGCTGCGCCGCCGCTATCCTGGGTTAGCCACAGTGGTGATTACCGCCAACCACGAAGCTTCGCTAAAGCGGGCTACCCGGGAGGCAGGGATGCACTGCCTACTAAAGCCGCTTAAACCACTGCGTTTGAAGATGCTGTTAGGTACGCTGTTAGAGGGCCGCTAACGCGCCATTCGCTTGGCGATGTAGCCGTTTAAATCCTCCTCTCCGGCCATCACAATGGCGTGTACCCGGCTGGTAGCGCCCAGTTTTCGCAAAATAGCCGATACATGGGTCTTTACCGTGGTTTCAGCAATGTCCAGTTCTCGGGCAATCTGCTTGTTGGACATTCCCTGGCTCATACAGCCCAACACGTCTAGCTGTTTGTCGGTGAGCCGGGGCAGGCGGCTCGGTTTATCCTCCGAATCTTCGCCTGCTGCCGCAGGTATTGCCCGGGGAGGAGGGCGTCGCATGATATCGGCGGGCAGGTAGAGTTGGCCCTGGAGAATTTGCTGTAGCGCGGCGAGAAGCTGCTCTCTAGGAGTGGATTTCGGGATATAGCCTACGGCCCCCAGAGTAATGGCATCAAGCACGAGCTGGCGCTCCTGGTGGGCCGAGACGATGGCCACCGGCAGCCAAGGGAACGTCTCGCGCAGGGTTTTCAGGCCCTCTAACCCGTCGGCATCAGGTAGGCTTAAATCCAACAGCAGCAGGTCTAACCCTTCCATGGTCTCAACGTGTGCCATGGCCGACGCCAGGCTGTCGGCCTCAAGCAGTTGGGTGTCGGTGAATCCACTACTAATGACGGCGTGTAGCGCATCACGAAACAGTGGATGGTCATCTGCCACTAACAGCGAGTACATGGCGTCTCCTACCAAGGGATGAAGGTGCGTCCTGCCATCGGGCTATATCAAGAATGCCATGTGTGGCCAACACTGGGTAGGCACCTTTTAATAATCATAATACCCAGGAGCAGTATCATGATCTACGCCAACCCAGGTGAAGCGGGCTCTGTTGTCTCGTTTGAAAAGCGCTATGGTAACTACATCGGCGGTGAGTTTGTTCCCCCGGTGAACGGCCAATACTTCGACAACATTAGCCCAGTTAATGGCAAAGTGTTCTGTGAAATTCCCCGCTCTAGCGCTGAAGATATCGAAAAAGCGCTGGATGCAGCCCATAAAGCCGCGCCGGCATGGGGCAAAACCTCGGTGCAAGAGCGCAGTAATATCCTGCTCAAAATCGCCGACCGCCTTGAGCAAAATCTTGAGTTATTGGCCGTGGCTGAAACCTGGGATAACGGTAAGGCCGTGCGTGAAACCCTCAATGCGGATATTCCGCTGGCCGTCGACCACTTCCGTTACTTTGCTGGCTGTTTGCGCTCTCAAGAGGGCACCGCTGCCGATCTCGACGCCAACACCGTGTCGTACCACTTCCACGAGCCGTTGGGCGTGGTAGGGCAAATTATTCCGTGGAACTTCCCAATTCTCATGGCGGCCTGGAAGCTAGGTCCGGCGCTAGCGGCAGGCAACTGCGTCGTGCTCAAGCCTGCTGAACAGACCCCGGCGTCCATTCTAAAAGTGGCAGAGTTGATTGGTGACCTGTTGCCCCCTGGCGTGCTCAATATCGTCAACGGCTTCGGTGCGGAAGCAGGCCAAGCGCTGGCGACCAGCAAGCGCATCGCCAAGATTGCCTTTACCGGTTCGACGCCGGTGGGCTCGCATATTTTGAAGTGCGCAGCAGAAAATATTATTCCCTCCACGGTGGAGCTCGGCGGTAAATCCCCCAACATCTACTTTGCCGATATTATGAACGCCGAGCCGACGTTTATTGATAAGGCGGTAGAGGGGTTGGTGCTGGCCTTCTTTAACCAGGGCGAAGTGTGCACCTGCCCGTCGCGGGCGCTGATCCAGGAGAGTATGTACGACGAGTTCATGGCAAAAGTCATCGAGCGCACCAAGACCATCAAGCGCGGTAACCCGCTGGATACCGACGTTCAGGTAGGTGCCCAGGCCTCCCAAGAGCAATTCGATAAGATCATGTCGTACATGGATATCGCTCGGGATGAAGGCGCTGAATTCCTTACCGGTGGTGACAAAGAAACGCTGGATGAAAGCATTAACAGCGGTTATTACATTCAGCCCACGCTGCTGAAAGGTAACAACCAGATGCGCGTGTTCCAAGAGGAGATCTTCGGCCCGGTGGTGGCGGTGACCACCTTCAAAGATGAGGAAGAAGCGCTGGCGATTGCCAACGACACCGAGTTTGGCTTGGGCGCGGGCGTGTGGAGCCGCGATATTAATGTGGCCTTCCGCATGGGGCGTGGCATTCAAGCGGGCCGCGTATGGACCAACTGCTATCACCAGTACCCCGCCCACGTAGCCTTCGGCGGCTACAAGAAGTCAGGCGTTGGTCGTGAAACCCATAAAATGGCGCTTGGGCATTACCAGCAAACCAAAAGCCTGCTGGTCAGCTACGATATCAATCCGCTTGGGTTCTTCTAAACGTTTGTTATGTCGTCCCATCGCCCGGCCTAGGCCGGGCGATGCTGCACATCCTCTGGCGCTAACTCTACGGATAAGAGCAGCTTAGAACTGCCGTTAACCATTATTAGGAGTCGCATCATGGATAATACAATGCGGGCGGCCGTCGTGCGCGAGTTCGGACAGCCGTTAGTCATAGAAGAAGTCGATGTTCCACGCCCAAAGCAGGGGGAGGTATTGATGAAGGTGGCGGCCTCGGGGGTCTGCCATACGGATCTACACGCAGCGCACGGCGACTGGCCAGTCAAACCTTCACCTCCCTTTATTCCAGGGCATGAAGGCGTTGGGCATGTTGTGGCGGTCGGGGCCGGTGTCTCCCATGTCAAAGAGGGCGACCGTATTGGTGTTCCTTGGCTCTACTCGGCCTGCGGTTTTTGCGAACACTGCTTAGGCGGCTGGGAAACCTTATGTGAGTCCCAGCAAAATACCGGTTACAGCGTTAATGGTGGGTTTGCCGACTATACCTTGGCCGATGCGGGGTATGTGGGTCGGCTGCCGGATAACGTTGGCTTTGTCGAGCTGGCTCCGGTGCTGTGTGCCGGCGTAACGGTTTATAAAGGTTTAAAAATGACCGATACCCGCCCCGGCCAATGGGTGGTGATTTCGGGCATTGGTGGCCTTGGCCACATGGCAGTGCAGTATGCCAAAGCCATGGGGCTTAACGTGGCGGCTGTCGATATTGATGACGGCAAGCTGGCGCTGGCTGAGCGCTTGGGCGCGACGGTTACGGTAAACGCCATGAAAACCGACCCCGCGGCATACCTTAAAAAGACCATTGGCGGTGCCCATGGTGCGCTGGTCACCGCAGTGTCGCCGAAGGCCTTCGATCAGGCGCAAAATATGCTGCGCCGTGGCGGTACGCTGGTACTTAATGGCTTACCGCCAGGGGATTTTCCACTGCCCATCTTTAGCACCGTGCTCAATGGGATCACTATTCGTGGCTCGATTGTCGGTACGCGTAGCGACCTTCAGGAAGCGCTCGATTTTGCGGCGGAAGGTAAAGTGGAAGCCACCGTCGCAACGGATACACTGGACAATATCAACGATGTTTTTCAGCGCATGATAGACGGTAAAATCGAAGGGCGTATTGTGCTAGACATGGCGGGTTAAACGCCCAGCGCGCATAAAAAATCCCGGCCGCGTGGCCGGGATTCTTCGTTTTACGCGTTGTACGTAAAGCGCTACTTACATCTGCGCATCTTCAGGCGGTTCGCCGATGGTGCCAGGCATTGCCTGCGCATGGCCACCCGCCAGGGCAAGGAAGTGTAGGTGGCGTTCGTACTCTGCTACTAAGTCGCCAATCACTTGGCCGCGGGTGTAGCCATTCAGGTCTTTTTCCTGGCCGCCTTCGGCAAGGTACACATCCAGGCGCACGTAGAAGTCATCGTCCGCTGGAATAAAGCTCGGTGTACGCATGCGATGCGGGCACACTTGATAGACAAAGCTGGTGGCGTCGCCAAAGTCGACCTGCAGCATTAGGTTGGGTAGGGATTCACCCTCAACCTGCTCTTCAGTGACGTTAGCGGTTTGGCCACGGCTCTCAAGCTCTTGGGCAAACTGTGTCATCGCCGGGCGAATCGAGTGCTCAATGGTCGCGGTGGCACCTGCACGGTTAGAGGTGTCCAGTGCGCGATCTAAACGCTCACGCCAGTCACCGCCGGGGGCACCGCCTGCAATCATGCGGCGAGCGTCGGCTTTGCTGCCTTCCAGTTTCAGCGCTTTATAGGTGCCCACCATAATGGCGAAGATCACCACCGAGAAGGGCAGCGCCGTAATCACGACTGCGCTTTGTAGCGCGTTTAAGCCACCCGCCATCAGCAGTGCCACGGTAATCAGGCCAATCACTGCCGACCAGAAGATACGCAGCTTCACCGGCGCATCGTGGTTCACGTCGCTTAAGATTGAGGTGAAGTTGGCCAGTACCAGCGCGCCAGAGTCAGCTGAGGTAATGAAGAACACGATACCCAGAACGGTTACGACGGCGGCGGTAATGCCCACATAGGGGTAGTACTCAAGCAGCGTATACAGCGTGGTTTGCGGCGAGTTAAGTGCCTGCTCACCCAGTTCGACAACGCCTTGGTTAGCGACCAGCTCGATGCCGCTATTACCGAAAATCGACATCCATACCATCATGAACGACAGCGGAATAAACAGCGCACCGGCCACAAACTGACGAATAGTACGGCCACGGGAAATGCGCGCCAGGAACAGACCCACAAAGGGCGTCCAAGCAATCCACCAGCCCCAGAAGAAGATCGTCCACCACATCTTCCACTCTTGAGCGCCCTCATCAGCAAAGGCATAAGTATCAAAGCTTGCGGCCACAAAGCCAGAGAGGTAGTCGCCTGCGTTGTTGACCACTTTATCCAGTAGTACCAACGTGTCACCGGAGAACAGCACAAACAACATCAGCGCCAGGGCCAGCAGCATGTTGAACTCGGAGAGGCGACGGATACCTTTCTCAACGCCAGTCACCACCGAAATGGTTGCTAGAACAACCACCAGCGCAATCAGAACTACCTGGACCGTCAGGGTTTCCGGCACGTCGAACATATAGTTCAAGCCGTAGTTCAGCTGAATCACCCCGATGCCCAAGCTGGTGGCAATACCGAACACGGTGGAGATAACGGCGGTGATATCCACCGCATTACCAATCGGCCCATGAATGCGCTTGCCCAGCAGTGGGTAAAGCGCGCTACGAATAGCCAGCGGCAAGCGGTGGCGGTAGCTGAAATAAGCCAGCGCCATGCCCATTAGCACGTACAGGCCCCAACCGGAAAGGCCCCAGTGCAGATAAGTTTGAACAACGGCGTTACGCATGGCCTCTTGGCTTTCAGGAGTTAGGTCCGGCGGTGCCAGGTAGTGGGCAACCGGCTCGGCAACGCTGAAAAACAAAAGGTCAATGCCAATGCCGGCAGCAAACAGCATGGCCGACCACGATAGCAGCGAGAACTCCGGACGTGAGTGGTCGGGCCCTAGTCGAATACTGCCAAAGCGCGACATGCCGATGAACATCACAAACACCAGATACGCCACAATCGCCAGCATGTAGTACCAGCCAAAGGTTTTGCTAACCCAGGCAAGGCCCGCATCGAAGAACGCGCCTGCTTGTTCGGTGAACAGCATCGTCACGATAAGAAACACGAGAATCCCCGCGACGCTGCCGTGGAAAACCACGGGGTTCAGGCGGTCTCGTGAGGGGAGAACGGGGTTGTCTTTCGCCATGGAGGCGGACTCCTGTTGTTAAGACAAAGATGAGTGATACGTTATTTTTGAATGAACGTTCAAATAAAATACGCGGTTTATATGCTTACTTCAAGCCGGCAGGAGAGGAACAGCAGGGTAGAGAGTGATGCCTGACTGGAGTATAGAAACAAACACGCCCAGCTAGGCTGGGCGTGTAGAGTGGGTTTGACGCTAAATAAACGCTTACTCGGTAGCGGCTTCTTCTGCGTCCATTTCATTAGCTGAATCGTCATGGTGGCCGCGCTTGCCTCGCTCTCCATGGCCATGCTCTTGACGGTACTCAGCGTGCATTTCGTGCATTGCATCACGCAGTGCCTGCTGCTCCTGTTCAGAGAGAATTTCAGCGACACGGGCTTGATGCTCTTCACGTAGATTAAGGACAGCTTCCCGGTGTTCAGCATGAGCTTCGTTGAGTGCCGCTTGCTGCTCTCCGCTTAGCTCAGCGCGCTGATACACTTCCTGGCGACGCTCTTCCATGCGCTCCATCATTGCTTCACGGTCCATTCCTTGGCCTTCGTGATGGCCCGCCTGGGCGGTAAACGCTAACGGGGTAAGAGCAACGGCCAGCAGGGCAGGAGCAAATAGCTGACGTAGTGACATCTTCATGGCATACCTCGTTCTTAATGAATACATGGTAATTTGACGATGTCAGTATTAATGGGCTTGGTGTAAATCGTTTGCATAAAGTGTGCAACAACCGTGACCTTCTCAAAGAGAGAAAAAGGCTGCGGAGGCAGGTAACGGTGAGGGGAACCAATACCAATCGCCCAAAAGGAGATAAGCATGCCAGATCTAAGTGGCCTACGCCGAATAGTGAGCTTTGGCACCCTGGCCTTGCTGCTTAGCGGTTGCGGCGCCACCCACCAGGTAAGTCAGGGTGCGTCCGCCATTGAACAGAATGCTCTGCGCACCCCTCAGCCGTTCACCCATCTTACGCCCCAGCGCTATACCCCCGAGGCCTGGCCTGAAGCTTTGAATGCCTACGTGCTGCTGCCCGAGTCGCAAAGCGAAGCGCTACGACCCGCGGCGCTTGTGGTACATGGCGGCGGCTGGCGCAATCGCGGCCCGGAGGATATGGAAGGCATTGCCGAACAACTGGCGGCGCAGGGGTATGTGACCGTCAATATTGAGCACCGCTTTGCACCAGAGTATCGCTTCCCCGCACAGTTGCATGATTTACAGCAGGCCATGGCCTGGATACATGAGAATGCTGGCGCGTGGCAGGTAGATACCGATCGCATCGTTGGCGTGGGCTTTTCATCCGGCGCTCATCTAGTCAGCCTGCTGGCGCTTGCTGGTAGTGAAGGCCCGCTGGCAGAGCCCTATGGGGGCGAGCACGCCCGCCTAGCAGTGGTGGTCGCAGGTGGACTGCCCAGCGACCTGCTGAAATTTAACGATGGCCGCCTAGTGATTGATTTTATTGGCGGTACCCGAGCCGAGCGGACTGATGCGTATGCGTTGGCGTCCCCGGCCCGGCAAATCACCGCGAATGCTCCGCCGTTTTTCCTGTTTCACGGCAGTTGGGATCAACTCGTCCCCGTCGACCACGCCACCGACTTCTACGCTGCACTAAAGGCCCAAGGCATACCCAGTGAGCTCTACCTCCAACGGGGCCGAGGCCATTTCACTAGGGAAGGTCTGAATAACTGCCGATATTCATCAACGCTCACATGAGCCAACAAAAAATCGAAAATGCAGACACGCTTCTCCCGTTCTTTGTGT
>NZ_JBITWC010000034.1:0-32838 GCF_044543515.1 Vreelandella lionensis
GCACAAAGAACGGGAAAATAGTGCCTAAATTTGCAATTTTTTATCAGCTCAAGTGAGCGTTGACGAATATCGGTAATTATTCAGACCTTCCTTAGGTTCTAAAGTTACTGAAGGTATGGTGCAAAATATTGTTGGGGAGTGGGCATGATTGGATTGCGGATACAAAAGTTCAAGATCAGCCTCAATACTTCTGATGGTGAATATGGATTTGTATGTGAATTCAAATCTGGATTGAATATTATACGGGGTAATAATTCATCCGGTAAAAGTACATTGGTTAATGCGCTTATTTATTCCTTGGGGATGGAAGAAATTCTTGGAGGAAAGGGTGAGAAAACTTTACCTTACGCCTTAAAAGATTATGTTGAGAATGAGAGGAAAGATAAGATAAAGATAGTATCTTCCTATGTTTATCTTCAGGTTTCAAATAGTAAAAGTGATGTTGTTACCTTAAAGAGAGCTATTAATTCATCTGAGAAAGATACAAAGCTAATCGAAGTCATAGAGGGAAGCTATCTCACTGATCCAGATGAAAAATATCAAGTGTCTCCAAAATATTTACATGATAAGGGCTCAGCGCAAAACACTGAGTCAGGTTTTTTCTCATTCCTTGAGAGGTTTGTAGGCTTAAATCTCCCGTCTGTTCCTAGCTCAAATGGTGGTGAAGTTAAACTATATATTCGAACTATTTTTTCAGCTCTTTTAATTGAGCAAAAAAGAGGGTGGACAGACTACATAGCAAACACACCCTACTACGCAATACGTGATGTTAGAACAAAAATTGTTGAGTTTCTCCTAGGGTTAGATGTTTTTGAAAACGATAGAATAAAAGCGTCATTAATTTCAAATTTGACTGACATACAATCCCGTTGGGCTGAAGAGAAAGTTAAGATTAGACTGCTCGAGGAGGAACATGCTGTTAGCGTGATTGGAGTAAAAAACACTGCTGATGATATGTTTGATTCGAAATTGGTTGGAGTTGCGAAAGACATTGATGGCTCTAGCATTAATCTAAATAGCTACATTGTTGAATTAGTCCGAAAAATAGAGGCTATTGAAGAGTCTGAAAATAGAACGAAAGATGATGTTTCGGTAGAGTTATTAGAAACATACAAAGAACCTAAAGAGTTGTTGGATCAACTTATTTCTATGTTTGACTCCATCAATGCGGAGATACGACTTTCAAAATTAAGGCTGTCTGAGTATTTGTCTGCCAAGTCAGGAATAGAGCAAGACCTAGAAAAAACAGAATTGCCAAAAAGCTTAAACAATTTGGTGCTGAGCAAGGCCTTCATCTTGCTAGTGATAGCTGCCCTGCCTGTCATCAACATATAGATGACTCCTTATTTTTAGCTGATTCGCTTATTCAGCCGATGAGTATAGATCAGAATGTGAAGTATCTAGATAGCCAAAAAAAAATGGTGGCAAGGTATATATAAGGCTTAGAGAGAACAATTACTAAGCTCGAATCACAATCACGAGAATGTTCTGAAAATGTTTCGGAAAAACGCTCAGTTTGTTTAAGCCTCAAGAAGCAGATACGCTTGTCTGGTAGTGCAACGGAGTCTGACTTAAGAGTTAAATTACAATTAGAGGATAAAATTGATAACTTGTTGAAAGCAGAGAAGAGCATAAATAGTTCGCTCGAAAGGTTTTCGGCTATCAGTAATGAATTCAAAGATGTCAAGGCTAAATTGGTAGGTATACCTGAAAGGAAATCTTCAAGTGAAGATCTTCTAAAATATAGAAGATTTCAGCAGTATTTTAGAAGCTATGCAAGTTTTTTTGGGTATAAAAGCGCTCCCACTTCAGATATAGAAATAAATAAAGATACGCTATTTCCATATTTGGCGGGGCTGGAATTAAGGCAAGTGAACACAGATATAAAGTCTGATTCTTCTGCAAGTGATTTTGTGAGGCTTATATGGGCCTATTTATTATCAATATTCTCAGCATCTGAAGAGCTAGGTGGAAACCACACTGGGCTAATTCTTTTCGATGAACCAGGTCAGCATTCTATGGGGGTTACTAGCGTAAATGCACTTTTGAAAACCATTTCTAACCAAATGAAACTACAAGGTATAGTAGCTGCTTCCTTTGATGAAAGTGACGAAGTTTTTGAAGAGTCAGTAATTGGTGTGGATTATCACTTAATAAAATGTGGCTACAAACTTTTGGGGCCAGTACTCCAAAAACCATAACAAAGCGCTGCACTCCGACACCCAAAGCTCCGCAGCTTTTTTGCATTTCGCTAGCGCTTCACTTTAACATAAAAGCTGCTCCGCTTCGGGTGCGGGTTAGCACAGCGTTACAATAGAACGACTAAAAGGCAGCTTCTGGCCGAAACGAGAAATATTAATCTATATGAATAAATAGCTCATATGTGCAGTAAGTAAACAGAGCGCCCTGACAAGGGCGCTCGCTGTTACAGCCAAATCAAACGGGTTCTAAGCGCCACCAGCCGCTCATAACTCACTCCATAGGCGAAGGCAGTGTTGCCGGTTTCATCTCCTGTTAGGAAGCTAACGTTAGGAGCTAACGCAGTCCCCTTACCACACATAGGGCTGTAACCGGGTAAAGCATTTACACGCCCGGTGGGCTCTTAAAATCACGCCGCCCATACTCGCCCCGTGACCCGCTAACACTCGTACCACCATCTCGCCATTACAGAAGCGGCCATAAGCCGCCCCCATCTCTGCGTCAGCTACACATCCTTGGAAAGCCCTGCACCCAACGTGTCCTCTCCTGGGTCATCTAGGTTGCTGTGTAGGTGGCATTAGCCAATTAGGGTTTTCAAATAAATCCTAATGCCCTAGTGGCTGATGATGAAAATACGTACCTCACCATAAAAACCCCATCCCTTTGAATGAGTAACGCTGTTTTTCTGGGTGAGAACCTTTGCAGTGAAGTAATGATGATTTTGAGGAGGTAAATAAATATTTCTCAACGTAACCTTATGTAAGCAAGAGATGAGTAAGCTTTACCACGGATGGTGTGTCCGTCGCGGTATGAAGACATACCCGTCGGCTTTAAAGATAGAAAGCAGCCGTCCGCTGGTGAAATTGATGGGCCGCAAAGTAACGTTTCGTTCAAAAAAATAAGTAGCAGTGCCCGATGGGGCCTGGGAGGGAACATGGCTGTCAAACTGAACCAACATGATCTGCAATTCATCCTGAATCAGATCAAAGTCGCGGAAGCGCATTCCGCGGGAACGCCGCTTGAGGAGCTTGTCGATAGTCCGCTTCTGCCCACGGGCCTGCGCACTGTTGATGGCAGCTACAACAACTTCGGGATCGGCCGCGAGCAGTGGGGGGCGTCGGGGCAGCCTTTCGTCCCCATTGCCGAAGGGTCGTTTGGGCAGGGGAGCGGTGCGCTGCCAGGCGGCTTCGGCTATCCCACTAACAACGATTACGGTGAAGCGGGTGACGTGGTTGATGTCGAACCGCGTTTGATTTCTAACCTGATCGTTGACCAAACGCTGGACAACCCGGCGGCAATCGCGACGGCACTCCAGCATGCGGGAATGAACGGCCAGGCGATGCTCAATGCCATGAGCTTGATCCGTGCGCAGCACGACCTCGTGCAGGTATTGGAGGGAGCGGGCATTGCGGAGGATAACCAGGTCCTCATTAGTGCCAAGAATAATCTCGACGCACTGCTCGCCTCGTACGGAGTCGAGATGGATGGCGTCACGGTTATGCTGCCGAACGTCTCCCCGGATGAGGGACTCTCGGCTTCCTATAATTCCGTCTTCACGCTGTTCGGCCAGTTCTTCGACCACGGCCTCGATCTGGTGTCAAAAGGGGGCAACGGCACGGTCTACATGCCGCTGTCGCCGGACGACCCGCTGTACAACCCCAATAGCCCCACCAATTTTATGGTGATGACACGCGCCACCACCGATGATTCGGCGGGCAATGTTACTACGCCGTGGGTGGACCAGAACCAGACCTACACCTCGCATCCCTCGCACCAAGTCTTCCTGCGCGAATACGCGATGGTCGATGGCCGCCCTATGGCGACGGGTAACCTGCTCGACGGCGACCGCGGCCTGCCAACCTGGGCTGACATCAAGGCTCAGGCGCGCACGCTGCTGGGTATTGAGCTTACCGACAAGGATGTGGGGGCTGTGCCGCTGGTGGCGGTCGACCCCTACGGTGAGTTTATCCGTGGCGAGAATGGGCTCCCTCAACTGATCACCGGCTTCGACGGCGCGGGCAACCCCATCCTGACCGAGGGAAATTTGTCGGCACCAATCGACCCGTCTGTGGTCGGCGCAGCACGCACCGGTACGGCATTTCTGGACGACATCGCCCATGCCGCCGTCCCTGTGCTCGCTAATGGCGAACTGCAAGCGGACGATGATGCCGAGCCCGGCTACAGCGGCGAATTCGGCCCCCGCGGCGCTCAAACTGCCTATGATAACGAGCTGCTGGACGCGCACTACATTACCGGCGACGGTCGTGGCAACGAGAACATCGGCCTGACCTCGATTCACCACATCTTCCACTCCGAGCACAATCGCATTGCGGAGCAGGTGAAGGAGTTGGTGCTTGAGAGCGGGGACCTCGACTTCCTGAACCAGTGGCTGGCCGGCCCTGATCTTACCTCTTGGCCCAGCGCGGCTGAGATTGAGGGGCTATCGTGGGATGGCGAAAGAATCTTCCAGGCAGCGCGCTTCACGACCGAAATGGAGTACCAGCACCTGGTCTTCGAAGAATTCGCGCGGAAGATCCAGCCGGATATTGATGTTTTCATGGTGCAGCCCGACGCCGAGCTGAACCCGGTTATCTTTTCCGAGTTCGCGCACGTGGTCTACCGGTTCGGGCACTCGATGCTTAACGAGACGGTTGACCGCATCAATGCGGATGGCAGCCGTGATGACATGGATCTGTTCGATGCCTTCTTGAACCCACTGGCTCTCGGCTCGGACACTGTGAGCCATGACGAAGCGGCGGGCGCGATCCTGCGCGGTATGACGGCCCAGGTTGGCAACGAGGTTGACGAGTTCGTCACCAACACCTTGCGCAACCAGCTCCTCGGTATTCCGCTTGACCTTCCCGCGATCAACATCGCCCGTGGGCGGGATACTGGCATGCCCACCCTCAACGAGGCCCGGGCGCAGTTTATGGAGATGGCGGATGGCGACACGCAGCTCAAGCCGTACACCAGCTGGGCCGACTTCGCTGAGAACATGAAGAACCCCGCCTCGGTCATCAACTTCATCGCGGCCTACGGCACGCATGAGTCGGTCACTTCCGAAGACACCATCGCTGGCAAGCGTGCGGCGGCCACTGATCTTGTTCTTGGTGCTCCGAACGAGAGCGCAGCTGATCGGGAGGCACGCCTCGACTGGCTTAATGCGCCAGCCGAGCAGACCGGCGTGAACGACATCGACCTGTGGATGGGCGGCCTCGCTGAGAAGAAGATGCCCTTCGGCGGCATGCTCGGCTCCACCTTCGCTTTCGTCTTCGAAATGCAGCTCGAGAACCTGCAGGATGCCGACCGGTTCTACTACCTGTCGCGCACCCAGGGGCTGAACCTGCTGACCGAGCTGGAGAATAACTCGCTGGCCAAGATGGCCCTGGCAAATACCGACCTCGAGGAGACCGGCTTTGCGATCCCGGGCGATATCTTCTCGACACCGGATCACATCCTCTATGTCGATTACGCCAAGCAGATGCAGATGACCGGGGTGGATGATCCTCAACACGAAGATCCGTTCCTTCAGTCCGCCTCTCAACTGGTCGAGCGCGGGGCGCCCGACGCGCAAGGCGACGGTGCCTACCTGCGCTATAACGGTGCCGACCACGTCGTCATCCAGGGCACAGACGGCAACGATCGCATCGTCGCTGGCGGTGGCGACGACACCGTTTGGGGTGACGCGGGCGACGACCGCATCGAGGCCGGGTATGGCGTCGACAAGATCAACGGCGGCGAGGGTGACGACATCATCACCAACTCCGGGACCGATATCGGCGAAGTCGACATGCTCAAGGGAGACGAGGGCAACGACGTTATCCATGGCGGCAGCGGCGCGGCGCTGATCTTCGGTGGCCGTGGCAAGGACTTCCTGGTTACCGGCCCAGACGGGTCTGAGATCCGCGCTGGCATGGGGGATGACTTCCTCCTCGGTGGCGACGGCCCTGACGTACTCTTCGGCAACGAAGGCCACGACTGGGTCGAGGGTAAGAGTCGCTTTGAATACATCGCTGGCGACAACGGCGAACTCTTCTTCAACTCCACTGTGATCGGCCACGATATCCTCAACGGCGGCAATGGCGACACCGACTACGACGCCGACTCAGGCGACGACATCATGGTGGCGGGAGAGGGTATTCAGAAGAACATCGGCATGTGGGGGCACGATTGGGTCATCCACAAAGGCCAAAACGTGGCGGCCGACGCGGATATGAACGTGGAGGTATTCACCACGCTGCCGCTGGAAGTGCTGCGGGACCGCTTCAGCCAAGTGGAGGCGCTGTCTGGCTGGGTGCAGGACGACATCCTGCGAGGCGACAACCGGAGCAACGAGGAAGAGGGCGCCACGCCGATCGTTGCTGACCCGACGCCTGAGGGCAACTTCATCCATAACGAACTCGACCAGGTAGGTATTGACCGGATCGACGGCCTCGACCAGCTAGTTACTCCCGATATGATGCGCAACGCGGAGTACTGGGCTGATGGCTCCGGTGATGAAAAGCTGGTGTTTACCGGCGGCAATATCCTGCTGGGCGGTGGCGGCAGCGACACGATTGAGGGGCGCGGTGGCGACGATGTTATCGACGGCGACGCGTGGCTCAACGTGCGCATCGCCATCATGACGAACCGCGATGGCACCGGCGACGAGATCGCGACGGTCGATAGCATGGACGGGCCGGTGACTCTCACTATCGATGGCGCGGAGGTTACCCGTCCGCTGTCGGCGTGGATGGTCGAAGGCCGGATCAACCCCGGGCAATTGCAGATGGTTCGCGAGATCCTTGAGGACGAATCCGGTATCGATACGGCCGTCTACTGGGGCGATCGCGCCGCCTATGAGATTGCGGTGGATGAAGACACCGGTCGGCTCACCGTAGCACATGTTGATGTGGACGATGCAGCGGTGGACCCAGTAAGCGGGCAGAACCGTATCTCCGATGGCACCGACCTCGTCAGCAATATCGAGGTGCTGTCCTTCGGGGATAGCGACCTGCAGATTATTACCGGAACCAACGGCAACGACGTTGGTGCAACGCGCCTTGAGGGCACCGAAGGGGACGATATTCTGATCGGCCTTGCCGGTAACGACAACCTGCTCGCAGGCGGCGGCGACGACCTTGTCTACGGCGGTGCAGGCAATGATCGCCTGATCGGCGCGGACGGCAACGACACACTCGATGGCGGTGATGGGGATGACTTCCTCAACGGCGGTGATGGCGACGATACGCTGCTGGGCGGCGCCGGTGCGGACGACCTTCGCGGTGGGCTTGGTGATGATGCCCTTGAGGGCGGAGACGGCAACGACCTACTTTTCGGGCTCGCTGGCAACGACACTCTCGAAGGTGGCGCTGGCAATGACGACCTCAACGGCGGTGGTGGCAACGACGTTCTGAACGGCGGCGAGGGCGATGACATCCTGTTCGGTAGCGCCGGTGATGACCTGCTGATCACCGAGGCCGATGGCGGGCGCGACATCCTTGATGGCGGCAACCAAGTTGATACCGCAGAAATTCTCGGCAGCGCCGGTGAAGCCGAATCCTTCGCGATTCTCGATCGGACCAATGCCCTGGCCCAGGGCTTTGCCGACCTCGACGCTGGAACGGAGATCGTCATTGTTCGCAACGGGGTGGTGATGGCGGAACTCGCTAACATCGAGGAAATCGTCATCGACGGTCAGGGAGGCGGCGACACGTTTACCATTGCTGGCAACTTCACCGGGACCAGCTTGGCGATGAGCACTATCCACGTGATGGGCTCGGAGGATGACGATGTCTTAGACATCTCGGCACTGAGTTCTGCGCATCGGGTGGTGTTCAAAACCATGGGTGGCCACGACACGGTGGTGGGCGCACTTCGGGAGCAGGATGTCGTCGAACTTGCCGACGGCACGATGCTCGCTGACCACCCCGTCGAGGCCAACGAAGCAGGCGAGGCTCTAGTGGGCGACGACGAGAACTCCGTCCGCTTCGAGGTCGAGCCCGAGTCGGAACAGCCGGAAGACGAAGACGAGACTGAAACCGACGATGAATCGGAGGACGAGGAAGACGAAGAACAATACGAGGAGGAAGACGAGGAAGAGTACGAGGAAGAGTACGAGGAAGACGAAGAAGAGTACGAGGAGGAAGACGGAACGCAAGTGATACCGGCGGCGGCCATGGCTGGCGGCGAAGGCGCTGATACGCTGATCGGAACAGCGGAGAGCGAGACCATCATGGGCTTGGGCGGTCGAGACGTCGTCTTCGGCCATGACGGCGACGACGACATCCTCGGCGGCGACGGCGCGGATATGCTCTACGGCGATGACGGCGACGACCGCATTCTTGGCGAAGACGGCAACGACTTCATCAATGCCGGGGCTGGCGATGACACGGTCTTCGGCGGCGAGGGAGACGATATGTTCGTGGCCGAAGCCGATGACGGCGACGACACCTACTACGGCGACGACATGGTGGGCGGCAGTGACAGCGACAGCGACACGCTGGATATGTCAGCCATTATGTCAGCGATCAAGGCAGATCTCGGCACCGGCTTCATGGGGCGCGGCAGCGCCTCGAGCGCTGAGACTGGCAATGATGGGCTGTGGGGTGTCGAGAACATCGTCACGGGATCGGGAGACGATACGATCACAGCGAGCCGCGCGGCTAACGTGATGGATGGCGGGGCAGGCAACGACACGTTCCGCTTCCTCTCCGCAGCGGATGCGGACGGCGATACCATCATGGGATTTCAGCCGGGCGACCGTATCGATCTCAGCGGTGTGGATGCGCATGGCTGTGCAACGGGGAACCAGAGCTTCACGTTAGTGACCGAGGCCTTCACCGGCGTTGGCCAGCTGATGTTCAGCCATCAAACCCGCGACGGCGAGGACTACACCGTCGTTGAAGGCAACACGACCGGAGACGACGATGCGGATTTCTCTATCAGCATCAAGGGTCGGCATGAGCTGGGAGCGAGCGACTTCAACCTATAACGAACGATAACAATAACAAACCCTGCGGGCGTACCCGCCCGCAGGGAATGCCCGTTCAACTTAGGGTGCAGGGGGAGTTAGCATGCGTAAAAGAGACGCTAGTACGTCAGCGAAGCGCAAGAGCGCAGAGCAACTGACCAAAGGTTTTCGAGGAATCTTTTTCTTCTTATTCGGCATGTCAGGGATCATCAATATCCTCGCCCTGACCGGTGCCTTCTACATGCTACAAATTTACGACCGAGCGCTGACCAGCGGGAGCATTTCGACGCTGGTGGCCATCTCCGTGCTGGCGCTCGGCCTGTATTGCTTTCAGGGAATGTTTGACACCATCCGTTCCCAGATCCTTGTTCGCATCGGCGCGCGCCTCGACAGAAGGGTCGCGCCGTTGGCCCATCGGGTGGCTATCGATATGCCGCGCTTCGGGTTTTCGACCGCTGAATCACTGGAGCGTGGTCGCGACGTGGATACGGTGCGCGGCTTTCTGGGAAGCCAGGGCCCTGTGGCGCTGCTGGACCTTCCCTGGATGCCGCTTTTTCTGTTGTTCGTCTACATTTTGCACCCCTATCTTGGCGCGTTGGTTTTTCTCGGCGGTTTCATCCTGGCCATGCTCGCAATTATCACGGAGCTGAAGACGTCCAAGCTGAGCAGCGCCATGCAGCAGGCTGCCGTTACACGCAATACCATCGCCGACTCCAATGCTCGTAATGCGGAGATCCTCAAAGCGATGGGCTTTGCCGGTCGTGCGGTGGCGCGCTTCAATCGAGCGAACGACGATCATCTGGAGTTGCAGACGCGAACCAACGATGTCAGCGGCACCTTCGGAGCGGTCTCACGGGTGCTGCGGATGGTCTTGCAGTCGGCCGTTCTTGGCCTCGGGGCGCTGCTCACTATTCAGGGGGAGCTTAGCGCTGGCGCGATCATCGCCGCTTCCATTGCATCCGCGCGGGCACTTGCCCCCATTGATCTTGCCATCGGCAACTGGAAGAACGTCGTCGCTGCGCGAACCGCGTTCTCACGCCTGAAGGAAACCGTCATGGCGCTGGCGGACGTTGACGAACCGATGGAGCTGCCCAGCCCGAGCTCATCCCTTAAGGTCGAGAACATTACCGTCGCAGCCCCCGATTCAGGGCAAGTGCTGCTCAGCGAGTTGAGCTTCGAACTCAAGGCTGGCCAGGCGATTGGGGTCATCGGCCCTAGTGGTGGCGGCAAGACCACGCTGCTACGCGCGTTGACAGGCATCTGGCCCGTGTTGCGTGGGAGCGTGCGCCTCGATGACGCGGAGCTATCGCAATGGCACGACGAAGCGCTCGGTCAGTTCATCGGCTATCTGCCGCAGGAGGTCGCGCTGCTGAATGGCACGATCGAAGAGAACATTTCGCGGTTTCAGGAAACACCGGATTCCCATGCGGTGGTGGAGGCGGCGATGGCCGCAAGCGTTCACGAGATGATCGTGCGTTTGCCCAACGGCTATCGAACTCAGCTCGGCTCGCTGGGTGCCTCCCTCTCAGGCGGCCAGCGGCAGCGGATCGGACTCGCCCGAGCACTGTTCGGCAACCCCTTCATCGTGGTGCTGGACGAGCCCAACTCCAACCTCGACGCTGAAGGCGAAGCAGCACTGACGGCAGCCATTCAAGGCGTTAAGCAGCGTGGCGGCATCGCCGTGGTGGCGGCCCACCGCCCAAGCGCTCTGGCGGCCGTTGATCTTGTGGCGATTATTCAGAACGGCCGGTTGGCCGCCTTCGGACCGAAGGACGAAGTCATCGGCAAATCTAACGTGCGGGCAGTGCATTCTGCTAAGCCGCCGACGAAGGAGGCATCGGCCGGATCATGATTAACGTCAAAGGCACCAAGAACGCCTTACCCGAAGCTGACGCCTCGCAGCGCTACGTTCTGAAAAGCGGGGACGAGGTCTCTGGGACGCCTCGCGTGATCGTCGGCTTACTCATGGGGATCGCTGCTTACCTGGGTTCGATCTTCACCTGGGGCCGGGAGAGTGAACCCCAATCGCAGCCGGAAGAGCCAGCCGCCGGTGCGGCGGAGGCGGAAAGCCAAGAGGGCATGGTTGACGATATCGCCTCCCCGCAACCATCGCCTGATATGCCCGATCCCGAACCACCCGGTTCCGCAACGCCGCTGGCCGCTGATGCTCCAGGGTCATCGCCCCTACGCTATCAGGACAAAAGCGAAGGCGCACCCGCAGTCAAACCGGCAAGCGGCAATGCAGCCGCTGACAGGATTGATCGAAGGGACGGCAGCCCCGGCACACTGTCTATCAACAGTGCTAATCCCGCCAGCAATCGTTCTTCTTCACCCCGGAACGACAACCCGCCTGCCGAAGGCAAGGACCCCACGGATGGCGATGGTTCTACCGATAGCGATGGTTCCACGGATAACGACAGTTCTACGGATAGCGACCCACTCGACCCTGAAGATGAGGACGACGATGCCGAGGCACCACCTGGCGGCAACCGTGCTCCGCGCGTGTCAGGCCCCGTTTATCTGCTGGATGTGGCGCCTTGCGCGGCCCTCGTCATCGATCTCAGTGATCTGCTGAGCAAGGCAGAGGACCCGGATGGCGACGCCCTATCGGTACAAAATGTGACGGTATCCTCCGGCACGCTGACGCAAACGGAAGGCGGTTGGGTGTTCCAGAGCGGAAGCGGGCAACCGGGGCCAGTGACCCTCACTTATCAGATCACCGACGGCGAGTTGACGACCGATGCCGTCGCCCACTTTTCTGTTGTGGAGCCGCCCGTTATCGCAGGAAGCGCGGCAGACGACATGCTTCTGGGCAGCCTGTGTGCCGATGAGATCGACGGCGCAGGGGGCGATGACAACATTGATGGACGGGCTGGCAGCGACGTTATTAATGGAGGAGCGGGCGATGACCACATTGTTGCGGGAGACGGTGATGATGTGGTGTTCGGCGGCGATGGCAATGACATTATTTTTGGCGGCGCGGGGAACGACCATCTTTTCGGTGGCGCAGGCGACGACAGGCTATTCGGCGGTGATGGCGATGACGTGATCTTCGGCAACGCCGGTGAGGATCATCTGAGCGGTGGAGACGGCGATGATTTGCTGCTCGGAGGCGAGGGTGACGACGTGCTTATGGATGGTGCGGGTCGCGACAAGGTGTTCGGCGGCATGGGTAGTGATCGAGTGGTGGCGGCACTTGATGCGGCAGATGACGTGTACGACGGCGGCGAGAACTCGGACACCCTCGACTACAGCCACGCAACGGAAAGTCTCGTGGTCGATCTTGTGAACGGCGTCGCCAGCGGCGTAGAAATTGGCCATGACGCCATCACCGGTTTCGAGAAAGTGCTGGGAGGCCGAGACGCCGACCAGTTCATTCTCGGCAGTGAAGCGGTCACGCTCACTGGCGGCACGGGTGATGACGTCTTTGCGTTCGCCAGCGCCGGTGGGGTTCAACCGAATGCCGTTTCGCACGTGATTATGGATTTTGGGGTGGGAGACCGTATCCGCATCTCTGAATACGAGATTTTCTGGAAGGCCGATGACGAGCCGGAAGATCGTTTCGAACATATCTACCGCGATAACGACGATGACGATTCGCCCATACGCTATCGGCACGACCGGGACGATGGAAGTGAGTGGACCGTGATCGAAACCGACTTCGAGGATGATGAGTTGTGGGCGTCGACCGTCACGCTGCACGGAAGGCACAAGCTGTCGTGGTCAATAGAGCGTGACGATGGTCACGAATGGCTATCTTAGGAGCACACAATGAGCACATATGATCCTTCCGGCGCGCCTCTTTTAGAGGAAAAAGCCAAGCGCTTACCGAATCCAGAAAACGCTTTTCGGCTCGGCCCGCGTGTTTTTGTGGGCACGGCACTTGCCCTGTTTCTGCTATTGGGCGCCGGTGGCTGGGCCGCGAGCGCTCAGCTAAGTGGGGCCGTCATCGCGCAAGGGTCTGTGACGGTAGATCAGAACCTTAAGTCGATACAGCACCGTGATGGCGGCATCGTCAGCGAGATAGGCATCAGAGAGGGGGACTTCGTCAATGCTGGAGAGGTACTGATCCGGCTCCAAGACACACAGACGAAGGCGGAGCTTTCAATCGTGCGTTCTAAACTCGTGGAATTGGCGATCAGGAGAGCGCGACTTATGGCAGAGCGAGACGGGCTTTCGTCAATCGAGTTCCCGTCCGATTTAGACGCAGACGAAGCGCCGGATGTCTTCCTCGGTGAAACACGCCTCTTCGAAGGCAATCGTGCAAATCGCCAAAGTAAGCAGCAGCAGCTTGAGCTTAGCATCGCGCAGATCGAAGAGGAGATAAAAGGGCTGGAAGCTCAGCAGCAATCGAAAGACGAGGAGTTTCGTCTCGTCGCGTCCGAATACGAGTCGAGCAGAGGCCTCGCTGAGAGAGGGATGATCGCACGCACACTCCTTGTTCCAATGGCGCGTGACAGGGCACGCATTTCGGGTGAGCGCGGTGAGATCCATGCATCTATCGCCAGAGCGAGAACCCGCATGAGTGAAATTCGCCTCCAGATTATTGCGATTGACGAGAACGCCCGTACCGAGGCGCAGCGGGAATTAAGTGCTGTGGAGGCAGAATTTTCGGAGCTGCGTGACAGACACATCGCCATCGAGGATCGGCTGGCGCGAACGGATATTCGCGCGCCGATTTCTGGCACCGTTAATGAGCTGAACATCCACACGGTGGGAGGCGTGATCACCCCAGCTGAGGAGCTTGTCACCATCGTTCCAGAAGACGCCAAACTGAAGGTTGAGGTGAAACTGGCGCCGATAACCATCGACCAAGTGTGGGTCGGCCAGCCGGTCAGGCTCCGTTTCACTGCCTTCAACCAGAGAACGACGCCGGAGCTCAAAGGCGAGATCGTCTATGTTTCTCCAGCGACGACACGCGATGACGTGACTGGCGAGATCTACTACCTGGGTGATGTTGACGTTTCTGCAGAAGAGCTTGAGAAGCTGGGCGTTACCACGCTGCTACCTGGTATGCCCGTCGAAGTCTTTATCACGACCGAAGAGCGCACCGCACTAACGTACTTTGTTAAGCCGATTACCGACCAGTTCAGCAGGGCCTTCCGAGAAGAGTAAAGCAGCGCTCTCTGACTTAGGCCTCGGCCACAAGGTGAATTGCTGCGGCATGTGCCGCAGCAGCCTATCGGGTGGCTACTGCTGGCTTCATTTGGCTTCTTTCCCTAGCTTATGCAGCTTGCGAAACCATTCGTTGCGTTTCTGCTCGCTCATTATCTCTATAAGGTCGTTATCTTACTTTCACACTTCCGTTATTCCAAGATATCTGATGGTGCTTTCCAGCTTCTTATGACCAAGGAGGAGCTGAACCGCCCTCTAGTTTTTCGTGCGACGGTATATCAGCGAAGCTTTTGTGCGACGCATTGTGTGCGTGCCATAAATTGACGCATCTAGGCCTATTTCGGTCACCCATGCTTTGACGATACAAGCATTCTGTCGAGTAGATAGGTGTTTTGGTCTATTTATTCGGCTGGGAAACAAGAAGTCATCGTTACTGAGCTGAGCAAGATGTATGCAGTCCTTGATAGCGATTCGGGTTTGCTCGGTAATTTCGAACTAGACAGGTCGATGCGTTTTTTGCTGCATCACGATGGCTCGTGTGGATATGCACGCACCATTGGCTATATCTCGTACTCGTAAATTAACGTGGTCGCAACCTCGTAATTTGCTATCGATGGCTAAATTAAAGAGGGCGAGGTCTCTCGCCTTTTTGGCAAGCTGTAGGCGACATGTATAGCCCAGATATCGCGAAGAAGCAGAGGCACCCTTCCCGGTTCTTTCGGCATCGACGTTAAGCAGATTCAATAGGCAAGCCCGTCATTAATTTAAGATCAGTCGACGATTTTCTATCTAGCGTATGGTGTAGTATTCACCATTTAGAACTGGTGAAACATGGCGTTGAACGCCTGCCTAATCCGGTCACCTCAGTTTTGCCACTTCAGTTAAAACCGAGGTGGTAGGGCGTAATGCCGACGGTGAGATTATTTTCGGATCGTGAGGCTTGAGAGCGGAAGAGGAACGTTGTCTCCTGTGACCTTAATGGCGGCTTGCTGGTCGTTACTCTGGATATTGAGATTGTAGCTGTTGTCGTTGCCGAGGATGGTGATGGAGGCGTCGTTCCGGTCGCCTATCTCGGTCAGGCGTGCCTGATTGCGCGAGCCAGTCATGGAGATAGTGCCGCGATTATCCGCGCCTTCCTGGGTCAGTACCGCCTCATTGTTGTTGCCGTAAGCGAAAATCGCTCCCATGTTTCTGCTACCAATTTGGCTGACACTAGCCGAGTTGTTGTCTCCATTCTGGACGATAGATCCTTGGTTGGCGATGCCGCTCTGGTCGAGGATGGCTATGTTGCCCACGCCGCCCTGCAGAATCAGCGCCTGATGGTCGCTGCCAGCCTGGTCGACCGTTACCGAGTTGTTGTGCCCGGTGCCCGTGACAGTGTCGAGTAGTGTGAAGCTGGTGAGTTGGGCTTCGTCGATCGCGTCGGTCACTACAATCTGGTCGGAGACTATGCCGCCCTGGCTTATCACCGCGGTGTTGCCCGCGTTTGTCTGACGGATGTCAGCCCTAATCAAAGTCCCGGCTTGCTGGATCGCCGCTATATGCCCAGTCCCGATCTGCTCGATCCTGAGCGTCGTATCGGCCTGTGATGCGCTAGCGGCAGAGAGGAACAATGCCGCCGCTAGCCCTGAAACCAAGCATCTGAACACGTCAATGCCTCTTTCGTGAATACAAAGCTGGATCGTTCCAGCTAACGTTGCGCCAACTGGAACGACGTTTCGAGTCAAAATTACTGTGTTTGAATACCAACCGCTAGGTTACCGTACCCGCTCTGATAGAATTCAGCGGTCTGGTCGTTTCCGACCTGGGCGAAGTTGATCGAGTTATCGTCTCCGGCCTGAACGAGTGCGACCTCATTACCGACTCCATCCTGCACGCCCATTCCCGTAACGCCAGCCCCGGATGCGGGACCAAGCGTATCAGGTGAACTGAAGAAGTCAGTATGGGTAAAGTCGTTCAGAGTGGCACTATTACGAGTTGTATCGGGGCCACCGATTCGGTTGTTGTTGCCATTCACGTTCACAGCGGCCACGTTGTTGGATCCGAGCTGCCGAAGTCCGACATAGTTGTTGTTACCTTCCATTCTCGCAAGGTTGCTGCCATTGTCGACTGGATCAAAAAAACTGATATCGCTCGGGCCGATCCCCGATGTCATCCCCGTTGTGGTGATCTGGATACCACTCGTATTGCCGTTCCCGACAGGGGTCGTGTAATTGTTGCCTCCGCCGACCTCGTTGCTCGAGCCTTCGATCTGTTCGACGAACCACGTCGAGTTCGTGGGAGCGCCCTGCGTGTTCAGGCTGGCGAAGTTCTCGTTGCCACCTCCTTGGATGACGCCGAAGGTGTTACCGCTGATGCCGCCCTGGCTGGCAGCTTCGAAGCTCCAGTCGGCGCGATTTCGATTAGTCGTCTGTAGGACAAGTCCGTCATTGTTGTTGCCTTTGAATCCTGCTCCGGCGCTGTTGTAGTTGCCGTCCTGACGAACATAGCCTTCGTTGTTGACGCCGGTCTGACTGCCGTCTGCGAAGTTGCTAGTACCGATCTGCTCGACGAACAGATCGTTGGCAACGACTGGCCCACCGGCCATGAGTGCTAGCGCGGAAACACCAAGAATGATTTTACGCATGAGTTTTCCCCTGATTAATCATTGAATCATGATTGAGTTACTGCCTTACATTCCCCGGTCCCGAACGCGCCGAAACGCATGTATTTTTGGGGCGGGTCTATTGGGTTTATGGTGGAATTCTATGACTGTCAATTTTTTATTAATTATTTTTAGGTTTTTAATACCTGGTTGCATTGTTTTTTTAGTTAAGTTGGAAAATGCAGGACTAATATTTGGCATATTCTTTATTAGTTTAAACTAATAAAGAATATTATATGGCTCAATATTTCTAAAACGAGTTGAGCCTAGTGTTTTAGGCATATGTGAAACAAAACACGAGTTCCTTTGAGTGGAACTTGATGTAGAACAAATGACATATTACATTTCATAAAATTACATTCAGTTACTTTTATGGCGCCGCTGTTCGTTTCTTCCAAAGGAGTCTGTGTGATGAAAGCTTTTCTTCCATTCTTGCTCTCGTGTGTCGTATTTAGTGCGACGGTCACACAGGCGCAGGATCTAGTGCATCAGCCCATTAACCCTTCCTTCGGCGGCGATAGCTTCAATAGCGCGCACCTTCTAGGGCTCGCCGACATCCAAAACCAGTACGATGGCGTCAACTTTCAGCCGACAGACCCAATCGATGCTTTCGCGGCATCGATAGAGCGACGAATTCTTGGCGAGGTGTCGCGGCAGATTTCGGATCGTATCTTTGGTGAGGAGGCGCAGGAATCAGGCGAGTTCACGGTAGGTGACACTAAAATTGCGTTTGCGCGCGAGGGTCTTGACCAGATAGGCATCCAGCTCATCGACATTGAGACTGGTGCTGAGACCGAGCTCCTAATACCAGCGCCAGCATTCTGAAAACATCCTTCGTTGCGCTGGATTAAAACAATTAAGGGAACATAAACAATATGAAAACTTACCTAGACAAGATGAAAATTTGCGCGCTTTTCGTTTTGGTGGCAGTACTTGCGGGATGTGCTACGCCGATTGGCAGCTCACCCGCTGAGATGTTATCGGGGCCGCCAGAGGTGAACGCAAGAACTCGCTCAGGTGACTTGCTCGCAAACTTGCCTCCCCCACAGGACAAACTCGCCGTTGCCGTTTACGACTTCCCCGACCTCTCTGGTCAGCGGAAGCCGAAGGAGAACGTCGCCGAGCTCTCGACTGCGGTCACGCAAGGGGGAGCCCAGATACTGAACGATACTTTGCTTCGTGCCGGCGGAGGTAGCTGGTTCGACGTTGTTGAGCGCTCGGGACTGCAGAACATACTGCAGGAACGGCAGATTATTCGCCAGCAACGTGAGGTCTACATGGGCGCAGAAGCGCCGCCGCTGACGCCGCTGATTTTTGCCGGAACCGTCTTGGAAGGCGGCATCGTCAGTTACGACACGAACATCACCACGGGCGGCTTTGGTGCTCGGCTGCTTGGGATCGGTGGGAACACCGAGTACAGAACCGATGTCGTAGAGGTGGTTCTCAGGCTCGTCAGTGTCCAGACAGGTAGGATCGTTCGCTCGGTCAACGCGCGCAAATCGATCCTGTCGGTGTTGCTCCAGGGCAGTGCCTTCAAGTACATCGCCGCCGATGAAATCCTAGAAGCAGAGGCGGGCGTAACGTCGAATGAACCCACGAACATTGCTGTGCGCGAGGCAATCGAGGCAGCGGTCTACGCGCTAATCCTCGAAAGCACAATTGCTGGCGACTTTGCCTTCGCGAATCCGGAAGAAGGCGAGCAGGTGATCGCAGCTTATCAGGCGAGGCGCGAAGCGGCAGACTGAAGAGCTCGATTTGATAACTTATCTGTGCAATGTCAGGCAACCGATCCATCGAACCTGTCTGCCTAATTTAACCTGGCGTTGTGGGCATCTTGATGACCCGGTGGCAATACTAAGCGGGACTCTCGATCTTCTGCTTACTAGGTTTGAGTTAACACTAAGTGGATAGCATGATGTTCGCTAATTGTTGGATTTATAACGCTGTAATGAGCAGTCCAATAAGTATGTTTTAGAAAGTATTTTGGGCCATGCTGTTGGCTCTGTGAGATATAACAATTCGTACCTGTTGAGTGGCTTTTCCGTTGCTTCACACTGAAAAAGCTACCAATGCGCTCCTCGCTCTATCAGAGTCGCCTAAAAGACCGCTCTTGGCCGATAACGACAGTCCAGCCAGGACTGTTGTTTGCCCCTGTCAAACTTATGTTTGTTTTGCCATTTACAACGCGTCATCTACCTCTATCCTTAGATATCTGACGGAGCCTTCCAGCTTCAAGTGCCCCGGAAGCAGCTGCATCGCTCCCAAATTTCTCGTGTGTTTTTAGATCAGCAAAGCTTTGGTGCAACCATCGTTTGTAGGCGGCGGGGCAACACGTATTATGCTACTCAACGCCCCTTGAGCCGGGTTACTCGGTGTCCGGCAAGCTCTCTTCCGTCTCTACCTGCCCACGTCGCTGCATCCAGCGCATTACGATCCAGCACATCGCTGCCCAGCTCGCTCCAGCCGTCCAGCCAGCAAGCACATCAGTTGGCCAATGGACGCCAAGATAAACGCGGCTCATGCCTACTAACAGCGTTAGCAATATCGCCAGTATCAGAAGGTAAGCCTTCAGCCTTAGCGCTGGCTGTACGCGGGTGAGTAGCGCCGCCAGGGTGAGGTAGGTCACGGCAGACATCATTGAGTGGCCGCTGGGAAAGCTCGCGGTGTAGACCATGGCTTCATGGGGCACGAGGTCCGGGCGAGGGCGATCAAAGCCCAGCTTCAGCACGGTACTGAGTAGGATGCCGCCGGGCACTGCCATCGAGGTAAAGAGCGCCGCTCGATAGCGCCTGGCAAGTAACAAATAACCCAGGGCACCTAATGTGATGAGTACCAGCACGCCGACACCGCCAAGCGCGGTAAAGTCTCGCCCCATTTCCTCAACCCAGCCCGGCCCGATCGGGTCGCTAAGATCCGCGGGGTTGCGAAGGGCGAGCAGCAGGCTTTCATCGATGCTCTGGGTGTCCCCCTCGGTGACTTCGTCGGCCAGCGCGACGAACCCCCAAACCCCGCCGGAAAGTACCGCGACGCATAACAGCATCGCGAGTTCGTAGCGGCCTAGCCGAGCCAGCAAGGAAACGCTATAGCGTCCCACTTGTTTTATTTTCCCCTGGTGCTTCATTGGCAACTCCTTTGCTTGATTCTGAATTCCACGAATCAATGATACGCAACGTTGGTTCAAACGGCTCTATGAGCGAACGCTGGCAAGCGGTGGCTTAATGCGGGCGGGTAGGCTTGCCGACCCTTATGGGCCGGCTTTTTCGGGGGAGTAAGATCAGGGAGCGATGCGGGTACTGGCGTCGGTGAAGCCTATCAGCGAAATATCCAGGTCCATGCGGTCACCGCGTGGGCCAATCATGCTGAGGGTGGCCGTACTGCCACTGCGGAGTTGCTGCAGCATCGAGGGTTCGATGGGGGCGTCTGCACGGCAACCTTGCTGCTGGCATACCTGATAGGGGAACTGAATGGGTTCGCCGTTATCCACCACCAATTGCAAGCCCGCAGCCAGACGCACCCCCAACGGCACGAAGAAGCTCATCACCGGGCCATCGATTTGGGGCGGGTAGTCGATAACTACCTGCATTAAGGGCTGGTCGCTGCCGGGTTGAGTGACCATTTGCATCATCGCACAGCGGGTAGGGCCCTGATTTTCCTGGCATCGCACCTCCCAGTCTTGGAACGACTCGGTGGTGATATTCTCACCAGAAGCTGCCCCCGGTTGTTGTTGGCTGAAGGCGCTGGGTGAAAACACCAAGATCGATAACAGTCCCATCATGCGCAGGGTTTGAGTAAAGCGGTGTGGCATTGCGTAATCTCCTGTTGGTTCGTTAATGGTGGGTGATACCACCACCATGCCTGCTTGTTCGCTTGATATCCAGCATAGAGGCCATACGTCAACCAAACGAGGCGGCCTAAGGCAGATACGGCAGGGTTGAAAGGGCAGGCCTCTTTTCGACGCTTGACGCTAAGCTCTAGTAAGCTGCTACTTATACTCAGCCGGTGGTAGGGCGCACTGGATCACGACCGCCTGTTTGTGGCATATGATAACGACCGGCACTTGGGGCTAGGTAGCGTGGATGAAAGCGACAAGCGCCACGCCTGCGAAGCGCCGTATACTCTGTTGCACGTTTCTTAATTTAGGCGAACCTTTCTAATGCATTGGCGATGTGTACGACCTCTTTTCTGGCTCGCGCTATTGGCTGTACTCGCGGGCTGCGGTGAAACGCCCACCGGGCGCTCCCAACTGGCGTTGGTTCCCGGCCCGCTAATGGCCGATATGGGCGGAGACGCTTTTGATCAGCTACGCAACACCCAGCCGATCAGCCGCGATGCGCAAGCGAACCAGTTGGTGCAGTGCGTGGCAGACAAAATAGTGGCAGGGGCGGAGGCGAGCTACCCAGAGCTGGATTTCCCCGAGCGCTGGGAAATGGTGCTGTTTGAAGACCCATCCCCCAATGCGTTTGCGCTGCCGGGCGGGCGCATTGGGGTACACACCGGCCTGCTGCAGGTGGCGGAAACACCGGCCCAGCTAGCGGCGGTGATGGGGCACGAAGTGGCCCACGTGTTGGCAGACCACGGCAATGAACGCCTGACCCAGCAACTAGGTATTAAAGCCGTGCTGTTGGTGGTGGGGCTGCTGGGGGAAGGGGAGTTTGGCAACCAGCAGTTGATGCAAGCGCTGGGGGTGGGGGCACAATTAGGTATTAGCCTGCCGTTCAGCCGCACCCACGAAGAAGAAGCGGATTTGATGGGCTTAGAGGTGATGGCCCGTGCGGGGTTTGACCCGCAGCAGAGCGTGGCGCTATGGCAAAACATGGCCGCCGCTGGCGATGGCCAACCACCTGAATTTCTCTCTACTCACCCGGCTCATGAGTCGCGCATTCGCGCGCTGCAAGGGGCGCTTGAAGAGGCTAACGCTACTTATCGTGCCGTTACCCCGGCGCAGTGCTAAAGATTCTATCGATCTGTGTTTGCAAGCGGACAGTCATCCCCAGCAGGTGATCATTGACCTGGAGAAGATAAGTACATGCTGGAGGTTGGAATAACTGTGCACTAGCGCGCTCTTCCTGACCGATTGGTAAACGTGGAAATCAACCCTAAGCGCATTTGTCTTTTGCAGTGTAAAGTGTGCAAAAAGCGGTTGGGAAATGGCACGCTCAGCACACCATTTATTTGGTATTGGCTGAAATAAATATAGGGTGCCACCTTTCTAATAATAAAACGTTGCCGTGTGGGTTGGGGAGAGTGGGGCCGTGCCGTTACGAAAAAAAGAGTATCAGGTGCATGGGTTAACGGGCCAATTTTGCGATGCTAGCCGAGAGCGAATGTATCGCCGGTCTATTCTGGAAGGTGTGAGCGGAGAGTTCAGTTTGGCCGTCTGCGTGGCGGCCTGCGTGTTTGGCATGTTCGCTATAGCAGATTACTATCTGCTGGGCTTAACCAGAGAGTTCTATCTTCTCATTGCCATGCGTGTAGTGGTGGTAAGTATTTGCTTGTTAGTGGCTTTCAGTGCAAGGCGCTGGAGTAGCGCGGAGTATCGCCCTTGGCTGCATGCCTTGCCGCTTTGGGTATTGGCGACAGGCATTATTTTGATTGTGCCGCTGCGCCCTGAAAGCCTCTCGACGCAAATCACTGCAGTGGTGGTCGCCACCATGGCGTTTTATCTGCTTATTCCCAATTTGCTTACTTTCGCCACGGCTGCCAGCCTGTATTTGAATGTTGGTTTTTTAGTGGTGGCGGTGCTATTTGCGGGGCTAGCGCCTGTTCCTACGCTGTTGCTCTCGCTGCTACTGATTATGGGCAACGTGCTGGGATTCTTCGCGTTGCTGCGTTTGGAAAGCTTGCAGCGCAAGCAGTATGCATTGCTGCACGAGGAGCGGGAGCAAAACCGTCAGCTTCATCAAGAAATCGCCCATCGGCAGTCGCTGGAAGATCAGCTGCGGATGCTGGCAGAGCGGGATGCGCTCACTAACCTCAATAACCGCGGTCACTTTATCAAAGTGGCCAACAATCTACTGCACCGCGCGCAATCAGATAACGTGCCATTCAGCCTGTTTATGATCGACGTGGATCACTTCAAACACATCAACGATACCTGGGGGCATAGCCACGGGGATTGGGTACTGATCCGTATTGCTGAGGTTTGCGCCGAAGCGATGCGCCCTTCGGATGTGATCGGGCGCTTTGGAGGTGAAGAATTTGTGATGGCTCTGCCCAACACCAGCTCCGAGGATGCGCAACGCATTGCCGAACGCCTAAAGCAGCGGGTAGCGGCGCTGTCATTTACCGACGAGATGAGCGAGCTAGGCATCAGCGTTACCATTGGTGTGGCCTCCACCAATGGTGAGGGAGGCGACTTGGAAGCGTTGATTAAGCGCGCGGATGAGATGCTTTATGTGGGCAAGCGCGCTGGAAGAGACCGCGTGGTGGTATGTCGCGATGGCTTAGGGGACGGCTAACAGGTTGCTTTAACGGCCTCGCTAGGCGCTGGGCGTGGTCTAAACTTTGTGGATGACCCTTATCCTGGGAGGCTTCCCATGCGGCACCTTACCTTAATGCGCCACGCCAAAGCCAAACAGCCCCATGGCGATATGACCGACCACCAACGACCGCTGCGCAAACGAGGTGAGCGCCAGGCAGCGGCGATGGCCCATGTGCTGCAGCGCTGGCAAGCGTTGGATGGGAAGATCTTTGTGAGTACAGCGAAGCGCACACGGGAAACCTTTGACGGGATCTCATCGCAACTCCTTACCCACCACTTAGCCAGCCATGTGCTCTTTGATGACGCCCTTTACACGTTTGATAGCGAGGCGCTATTAACATGGCTCAAAGCGCTGCCGGATAAGGCCGAGCGAGTGCTGGTGATTGGGCATAACCCGGCGCTCATTGAGCTTGCGCGTTGGCTTAACGATGAAGCGCCGCATTCATTACCCACCGGCAGCGCGCTGCACTTCACACTACCCGATACCCCTTGGAAAGCCGTGGAAAAGGGCTGTGCCGTTTTGGCGGGTGGCCTGATCCCCGAAACGGCCAGTTACTCGCTTTTTCAGCGCCTTGCCCCCAATCCACCCGACCCCCAACACGATACGGTGAGCCGCATTCGCGACTTGCTGGAGCACCAGAGTCGAATGATCGGCGCTTTAAAGCCTGGCGTTATGGCGGGGATTGATTCTGAGTTCCTGCATCAGTACCGGGTTAACCTGCGCCGCAGCCGTGCAGTGGGCGAATCGGTACTCGCTATTACCAAGGTGCCCGGCCTTAAAAAGATGCTGAAGCGGCTCAAGCAGCGTGCTCAAGCCACCAGCGACCTTCGCGATCTGGACGTATTTTTAGAAGACTTGGGTAAAACACAGCCACCGCTTTCTGCAAGCACTCGCGAGGGGTTACGGCAATGGTTGCAATGCTGCCAGCGGGTGCCGCATCACACCCTGTGCCAGCAGTTAAGCACGCCGGAGTATGCTGAAGAGCTGCAGGGCTGGCAGAGTTTTATTGCTTCGGACGGGGTAGAGAAGGCGCTCTCTAAACTGTCTCCCAAGCGTATCCAGGCGGTATTGGATGAGCGCATTGCGCGTCACAATGAGGATTTAGCAGCCCTCTCGGTAGATTCCCCAGACGCCAACCTGCATGAACTTCGTAAGGGCGTGAAGCGCATCCGCTATCTTGCTGATCTTTACCCAGAGCCTCCTGAGCCGTTTCTTTCTGAATTAAAGCGCCGCCAAAGCCTGCTTGGCGACTATCAAGACCTGTGCGCCCGTCAAGCTTGGCTAGATGCGTTTAGCTCAGGCGCTGATAACACGCCTGAACAGCGCATAGAGTGTTCGCAGTGGCACGCCGCGTTAGAAACGCAGAAGCAAAAACTGCGTAAAAAGGTGCTGGCGCTGGGGCCTTTGGTTAGTCATCGATAAGCACCCAGCCAGTCTTAGGCTGAGAGTATTCAATCGTTAAAAATTCACACAATGAGGTAGATGTTTTCCCATCCTATTTGATGCAGTATGGTTCATCAAAATTAATTATTGAGGGCCATGCACATGGTTGAACATCAGGGTGAGTAATAGTCGGTGAGCAGGTCGGTTAGCAGTCGACAGCGACGTAGAACTAAACCGGATCCAGGATGCTTTGCGTTCCAGTGAGGCGGAATTTCGCACCTTGGTAGAAACCATGCCGCAAATCGTCTGGGTTACCCGCCCTGACGGGTGGCACATCGATTTTAATCAGCCCTGGATGGATTATACCGGGCTGACACTTGAAGAGAGCCTAGGATTTGGCTGGAACCCCCCCTTTCACCCAGACGATCGGCAGCGCGCTGCCGAACGGTGGCTTCAAGCGACAAGCAGTGGCGAACCCTATGAGATTGAATACCGGCTGCGTCGGTGGGATGGGGTTTATCATTGGATGCTCGGTAGAGCCTTACCCATGCGCGATGCGAAGGGCAATATCGTTAAATGGTTTGGCACATGCACGGATATTGACGACCTGAAGCGCGTCCAAGAGCGTCTAGATGAAGCCCAGCGCGTTGGTAAAATCGGTGATTGGGAATATAACCCAGTGACCGAAAAAAACCACTTGGTCACCAGTCGTATATAGCCTGTTGGGCCGAGACAGCCGTCTAGGCCCGCCCCAAACCCTGCATGAAAGTGCGCTGCTCTTCGACGCTGAAAGCGCTGATATTCTAAAAAAGATGGTGGGTTTGGGGGTTACATCAGGTCAAACGCAAAGGTTTGATCTTCGAACAAAGGCAGGTCGCGGGAAAGAAGTGTATGTACAAGTAGTCGCTGTACCCAAAAAAAATGATAGTGGTGAAGTCACCGGCTTTTTTGGCACGATTCAGGATATTTCTGAGCGAAAATATGCTGAACTGGCGCTGCATACAAGGGCACAACAACAGCTACTCGTGGCTACTCTGGGAAGGCTGGCACTATCTGCCGCCAGCCTCGATGAAGTGTATGCGGAAGCTGTATCGGTCATCGCCCAGGGCTTGAGCGTGGAGTTTAGCAACGTTCTGGTGTTGGAAGGGCCTCAAAAATCTTTGGTCTTAAAAGCTGGCATCGGTTGGAAACCAGGCTGGATGGGCCAACCAGTAGGTGATACTCAACAGCAGACGCATACATCTAGTGTCTTTGAGTCACACGAGCCCGTCATTATTCATGACTTTAGTGAAGAGCCACAATTCATCCGATCTGAACTACTTGCTTCCCATGGCATTGTAAGCAGTGTTGATGTTTTGGTGGGAGGATTGGAAAAACCGGTTGGTGTGCTGGGTGCCTACTCTACTACCATCCGACACTTCTCGGCTGATGATGCCAGTTTCTTGCAAGGAGTTGCCAATATTCTTAGCGCTGCGGCCGAGCGTCATTGGACTAACCAGCGGCTTAGCCACATGGCGCTTCATGATTCGCTGACAGACTTGCCAAATCGTTCGCTTTTAACTGATCGGCTTAACGTAGCGCTGTCATTCGCCCATCGGCACAACCAGCACATAGCGTTACTTTTTCTAGACCTCGACCTGTTCAAACATGTGAATGATGTATTTGGGCATGCAATGGGCGATCAGTTACTTAAGGAAGTGGCGAGGCGTCTATCAGGCTGCGTACGTGCAGAGGATACGGTAAGTCGGCAAGGAGGTGATGAGTTTATCGTGGCCTTAACGGGCATTCAGAACGCGCAGGCAGCCTCTGTCATTGCAGAAAAGATTCTCACCGTTATTACTACTCCTTTCATTCTGGAAGAGACTGAAATTATTCTGGGTGTCAGTATTGGAATAGCGTGTTACCCCCGCGATGGGAAGGATTCTGAAACCCTGATGCGTAATGCAGATGCAGCAATGTATGTTGCCAAGCAGCTGGGCCGTAACCGATATCAGTTCTATGCACCTGCAATGAACATGCAAGCGCTTGACCGTTTAACACTGGAGAGCGACTTGCACCGTGCCATTGAACGCAACGAACTATTTTTGATGTATCAACCACAACTGTCTCTGAGTACGGGTGATGTGCTCGGGCTAGAGGCATTGGTGCGATGGCAGAACCCTTCCCGTGGGCTTGTTTCCCCTGGCCAATTCATTCCCATCGCCGAGAACTGCGGCCTAATCGTCCCGATTGGTAACTGGGTGCTGGAAACGGCCTGCTACCAGCACGCTCGCTGGGTGGCCCAGGGTTTAACAACAGGGACTATCGCCGTGAACATTTCGGCGCATCAATTCCAGCAGACTAACTTTTGCGAACGTGTAAGCGATGTCCTTTCACGTACTGGTCTTCAGCCCAGTCTATTGGAATTGGAAGTGACTGAAGGCGTCGTCATGCAAGGTGTGGAGCAGGTTCTATATAAGCTGAATGCGCTGCGTGAATTGGGTGTTCACCTTGCCATAGATGACTTTGGAACTGGTTACTCAAGCTTAAACTATCTGAAGCAGTTTCCTCTCCATCGCTTAAAAATAGACCAATCATTCACCCAGCAGTTACTGAACGATCAGCAAAGCGTAGCGATTACCAAAGCGATCATCCAAATGGGACACAGTTTGGGGCTTGATGTACTTGCCGAGGGAATTGAAACACATGACCAGGCCGTTCATCTTCAGTCTCTGGGGTGTGATGCGGGTCAAGGATTTTTATACGCTAAGCCACTGTCGGTAGTCGACTGCGAAGGGTACCTCCGGGCTACTCCGTGATTAAGTGAATACGGCAACAGGGAATGTATGCGCGCTGAATAAGCGTTGCGGTTGCCTTTTTATTGAGCTGCTGGCGATGCTGATTAGTTGAGTTAAGCTGAAAGCAGCGGTATTGGTGCATTTCAATACTCCTGAAAAGCTAACCGAAAAGGACTGATGATGCCCAAAAAACCTCAAGGAAGGGGAAGCGGCAACAACCCTTCTGGTGCGAGTAAATCACTTAATTCGGTCTCTTGTGGCACCGAAAAACTGTTGTTGGCCGCGCTGGAGCGCGGCGGTAGCTGCCTGGAGACTGGGCGCTTTCTGATTAGCTATCGCGATGGTCGGGTGGAAGAGGGCATCAAAGCTTTAAAAGCCCAGAACTTCCGCGTGGCAGATGCTCGCGACTTCACCGACCAAGCAGTGAGCCTGGAAGACGCCGGTGACGCGGAAGCCATGGTGTTTCCAGAAATTGGCGTGGCGCTTATTGGCGGTGATGCCTTAGAGCAGCACGGCATGAGCGTGCTGGATAAGCGCGCGGCGGATAGCCCCATCGAGATTATTGAGCCGGAGTACTTTGCGTTTTCGGAAAACTCGGAGTATCTGCGCGGCTTTTTACGCGCCGCTACCACCATAGCGCGGGATTTGGGCGTCGAGCTGGATGCCGAAGAGGGGCAGTCAGAGCTTGAAGCGGCACTTCGGCCGACGTGGGGGTTAAGCCGCTGCAAGGTGCCGCAAAGCCGCTGGAGCGGTGCTGGGATCAAAGTGGCTGTGTTGGATACCGGTATGGATCTGGGGCACCCGGATTTTGCCGACAGAGAATTCGTGACCCGCTCGTTTGTAGGAGAGGCCGTGCAGGATATGAATGGACACGGCACCCACTGTATTGGCACAGCCTGTGGCCCCCAAGCCCCAGGTGATACCACGCCGCGCTACGGCATTGCCTATGAAGCGCAAATACTGGTGGGTAAGGTGCTCACCAACTCTGGCAGCAGTACCGGAGCCGGAGTGCTGGCGGGTTTGAATTGGGCGATTGCCAACCGCTGCGAAGTGATTTCGATGTCGTTAGGGAGCCAAAGTCCGGTGCAAGCCGCCTACAAACATGCCGGGGCGGCGGCGCTGCGTAACGGCTGCCTGGTGATTGCCGCAGCGGGGAATGCCGCCACACAAACGGGGGCACCGGCCAATTCACCCACGGTGATGTCGGTGGCTTCCTTAGATCCCAACTTATCGCCCTCCAACTTTTCCAATCATGGCAAAATCGAAATTGCTGCCCCTGGCCGAGATGTTTTTTCGTCATGGCCACGGCCTACGCGGCATAAATCGATTAGCGGTACCAGCATGGCCGCGCCCCACGTGGCGGGCTGTGCAGCGCTTTGGGCGCAGTCAGATGCTTCCCTACGTGGAATGAAGCTTTGGGAGCAGTTAGTAGCGTCGGCCAAACCTTTGCCACTGCCTGACACCCAAGTGGGCGTAGGGCTGGTACAAGCCCCTTAACCATCACGCCGCGCTGGGCGGTTCTTTCCAAACGCCCAGCGCACGACCTGTGGAGATACGTTCAATGGCAACGGTCGCGCTATGGTTGATCACGATTTCCAGCGATCAGCCGATTGATGACATCGCCACGCGCCTCACTGCCGAAGGGCTCACCATCCGTGAGGTGCTTAAGGAGATAGGCTGCATTACAGGCACGGCAGACGATGCCACTGCGCAGCGGCTGAAAAAGGTGAAAGGCGTGGTGGATATCGCGCCGGATATGCAAATTGACCTGGGGCCGCCGGAGGCGGATCAAACCTGGTGATAATAGCTGTCAGTTCGCTGTAAATCGCCAATGGAAAGGGGCGGCCTGAGTGTTGAGCCGCCGATACTTTCCTAGAGATATTCCAGCACATCAAAGTGGTCGCAGCCCGGTAGTTCAATCAACTCGGTCTGTACGTTAGCTGCGCGAATCGCTTTGACAAAATCAATCCCTTGCTGGCGAAAGGTGGGTGGGTCGTGTTCGGCAATGACCACTTGGCTGGGCGGCAAGTGGCCTAGCTCGGCAAACTGAGGGCTAAGTGCGTGCGCTTTGGCTGGGGTGAGGCCGAGTGGCTCGTTTATATAGGTAGTTACTAGCGGCGTTAAATCATAAACGCCGCTGACCAACAGCAGCTGTTTGATTGGTAGTTGGCTTCTTTTGGCCACCCAATAGGCTAACTGGGCACCAGCACTGTGGCCACCCAGTAGAATGGGGCCTACGCCACCATTGTCGGTAAGCGCACGATAGGCGACTGCCAATCCTTGGACGCATTGGTCAATCATCGTATCGATAGCGTTGTGCGGCGCTAGGCCGTAGCCCAGCGAGGCAAAAGCCATGCCGCGTGCCAAATAACGCTCAGCTAGGAAATCAGTGGAGGTATTATCCAGCTCCTGCCAGTAGCCACCATGGATAAACACCATGAGTGGCCTTGGGTTACTAACCTCAGGCATAAAAAGATTAAGGCAAGCCGCTGGGGCATCGCCAACCTGCAACGCAATGGGCTGATGACGTGCAATAAGATCTCGCCCAGCAGCGGCTTGGCGCGCGAGGGTGGCTTCAAAGTCACGGGCAAAGTGACTGGGAGAGTAGGCTAGATCCTGGCTTATTCTGCTCATCATGGTCTTAGGTTCTGTCTGAAAACTGGCTGCGCTCGGCCATACGGCGTTAAAAATCGGCTCAAAGTACTCATTTACAACATGTAAACTCCGTCTTTTCGCCGACTTTTCAGACAGAGCCTAGGTCACGGCGCTGCGCACGTGAAACTGTGAGTTCTGATATTCGCCGCTTTTCAACACGGCACGGAAATGATGAGCGGCCTGCCAAACATCTTCAAAGCTCAGATAAAGCGGTGCAAAGCCAAAGCGCATTAATCCCGGCTCCCGGTAGTCACCAATGACACCGCGGGCAATCAACGCCTGAACGATCGCGTAACCATGTTGGCTGTCGATCAGCGATACTTGGCTGCCGCGCTCACTGGTCGCTGGTGTCATATCTTTAATGCCGTGGGCTTCCAATCTGTCGGCTAGGCACTCGCGGAACAGCTCACTCATAGCCAGACTTTTATCGCGCAGTGCCTGCATATCTACTTCGGCCCATAGAGAAAACGAGGCTTCGAGCGCTGTGTAGGCAAGGGCGGAGTGTGTGCCAGTGCGAAAACGAGAAATATCGCCAGCAGGGGCGTAATCGGCATCAAACGCAAACGGCGAGGCGTGACCGTGCCAACCGGAAAGCGGCTGCCAGCCGCCGTCTTGCACATCTTTATGGACATAGAGAAACGCCGGAGCACCAGGGCCGCCATTCAGATACTTATAGGTGCAGCCCACCGCATAGCGTGCCCCCGCGCCGTTAAGGTCAATAGGCAGAGCACCTGCCGAGTGGGCAAGGTCCCAGATCACTTCGGCACCGTGATCGTTAATCAGCTTCGTAGTAGCGGCTATATCGCGGAGCTTGCCCGTGCGGTAGTTCACTTGGCTAAGCACCACTACTGCCACACCATCCAAGTGTGCAGCCAGATCTCCATCTTCGGGCAGAAAACTGTGCTCAGCACCGCTTACTCTGCAAAAGCCTTGAGCAATATAGCCATCGGTGGGGAAGTTGCCGCCTTAGGACAGCACTGCCTGCCGCTCCGCCGGTCGTTGCTGCCAGATATACCCCAATAACTTAAAGATATTCAAAGTGATATTGTCGGTAACGCTCACTTCGCCGTGCCTGGCGCCAATAATCGGAGCCAATAGGTTGCCCAGGCGCTCTGGTGCATCGAACCAGCCCTGGTTCCAGCCTTTGATTAACTCGTCGCGCCATTGGTCTAGGGTATTAGTGACGGCCTGCTTGGCCGCCATTGGTTGGGCGCCCAGGGAGTTACCATCCAGGTAAAGCATGCCTTCGGGCAGGGCGAAGCGCTGTTTGAAGTGGGCCAGCGGGTCTTGTTGGTCGCGCTCTCGAACGCTTGCCAGGGTTACACCGTTGAGGCTTAAGCTCATATCCATTCTCCAGACAATCGAATGCCATCACGTTCAGTTCAGGGTGGGCTAGGCGTCGCCGTTAAATAGACGTTCTGACGCTCCACAGCTCAGGGAAGAACTGTAAATCCAGCGCCTTGACCAGATAGTTGACTTCCGCCGTACCCCCGGTGCCGCGCCGGTAACCAATAATGCGCTCCACCGTTTTCATGTGGTTAAACCGCCAGCGCTGGAAATTGAATTCAATATCTACCAACTTCTCGGCAAGCTCATAGAGATCCCAGTGCTTTTGACTGTTGTGATAGATCGCGCTCCAGGCTGCTTCCACCTCGCTACTGGCGGTATAGGGAATGCTCCAATCGCGCTCGATTTTCTCTTGCGGAATAGCAAACCCCCGTCGCGCTAGCAGCTGCAGTGCAATGTCGTAAAGGCTCGGCGTGTTCAGCGCTTTCTGAAGTTTTTGATAATGCCGAGGACTAGAGCGGTGCGCTTCGATTAGTTTGGCATTCTTGTTGCCCAACAGAAATTCGATTTCGCGGTACTGATACGATTGAAATCCCGAGCTTTGGCCTAGGCTGTCCCTAAAGCTGGCGTAATCCGCCGGAGTCATGGTTACCAGCACTTCCCAGGCTTTGATTAACTGCTCCTGTATGCGGGAAACCCGGCTTAGCATCTTGAAGGCTGGGGAAAGATTGTCTTGCTGGATATACGCAGCCGCCCCGTGTGCTTCATGCAGGCAGAGCTTGATCCAAAGCTCCGAGACCTGATGAATCACGATAAAGAGCAGTTCGTCGTGCTCTTTGGATAATGGGTTCTGGCAGGCCAGGAGTGGCTCAAGGTCTAAATATTGACCGTAGCTAATGTCCTGGTCCCAGTGAATGGCTTCATGATCATCGTTGTTATTGGGGAGTTGCATAGTTAGCCTGCCTTGCTTATTGATGTTTGTACGTTCGGCTCGCTTAGATCCCAGAATATGTCAGTCGCCAGTTTAAGTCTCTGATTGAGTACGCTTTCAATCAGAATCTGCGGAGGCCAAAACGTGGTTTATCATCGCTGTAGACAGATTATATTTTGATTGGGTGGGTAGGGGCAGGCTGACTTCATAGAGTTCCGCTAAAGGAGCAGTCAATTTGATAATGGTGGTGGCGATATTGTGCTCAGCCCTGCTTTCACTCAAATTGAGGCGTTTTAATGCTAAGAGTGCCACATGCCTATGAATCGCCCCGGGTATTCTAGACACCCGTTAGGCTCTTAAAGTAACGCCTTTCATACTCAACCGGTGACAAGTTATCACTTGTGCCGTGTCGG